>NZ_JAAFZF010000003.1:0-143274 GCF_010614825.1 Neobacillus sedimentimangrovi | reverse complement strand
TAATAGACCTTTCGCTGACACGCTGTACATTTGGATTTTTTTGAAGCATGTTTATCTCTTTAGATGAAAATGTTATTTTACTCATGTTGTCCCCTAATCTCCATATTCTGAAATTCAAGTATATAAAAATACCTGTAGGTTGAACACTCTTTTTTTCGAGTGTCCTACCTACAGGTACCATTTTAGTGTCTCCCCTTTTTTAATCTTAAAAAATCATTTTAAATTCATGAATTGACTACCACATTGCATATGTACCATTAGAAAAATTAGAATTTGCTGGATGAACATTATTTGCTCCAATAAAATTGTAAACGCACGAAACCTTTTAAAACTTAAATAACAAATCCTATGGAATTTAATAAAAAATTGAGGTCATTACAGTGAAAAGTAAGAATAAGTCATTCAATGAAATTAGTTTTTTGAACAAGTTAATTGTTGTGGCAGCAATCACATTACTTGTGGTACTTGCTATTTCAATTACTTTTGGAAGTATTTTTTTTTGAGGTCGTAGGATTTTTTAAATTATTAAGAGTAAGTTATCAATCTTTTTCATCACTTTTGCTTTTTATTTTTTTGTATTTCATAATCGGATTAATCCTTGATTTTATTTCGATTGTTTTCATTAAGCTAGCAACACAGAATATAACAGGGAAAACTAAACCATTTATTATAAGAATGATAATAGACTGCTTATTTTCTTGGATCGCCTTTCATACTGCAGATGAAATCATTGGTGGTATTGACATTCCTTTAATAACTGAAATTATTGCTGTTCTATTCTTTTATTTAGTTGAGATTGCTTTTGAGGCAAAAGAAAAAGGAAAAGGTGAATAAAACTCTTATTAATCATCTACTAAAGTAAAAAATAAAATCGTGGAACTCTTGTACAAAAAAATTCTTGCGGGAATACGTAGCAAGGGAGACCCCTCAGTCACATAAGGCTCCCCTGCCCGCCTGCAGAAAAAATACAAAGAAAAATGAAACCTCAGACATCCTCCAATATGTTTTCACTTGATGTATCTTCGTTAAATGTAAGCACCTCATCAACCGGCTGGTAGGATTCACCGTAAAATTGTTCATCTTTATAGGTATGAATCAGATGATATGTTTTTTTCATTGCTTCATAAATTTTTTCTTCCGATTCATTATTTGGTGCCCAATAGAGGATTTCCATTTTATTTACCTCATTCGTCGCCAAGGACCTTCTTTCATATCCAATCGATTGGGCATGTTTAAACCCATTTCGTTTGTAGAAACGAAGCCTTTTTTCCGTGTCGCTGTCCTCATAATTAACTGGTTCCACTTCAAGGATGATTGGTTTCTTTTTCTTCTTTAATTTCTCAATCAGTTTTTGTCCAAGCCCCTGGCCCCGAGCATCTTTGGATACAAATAAGTAATCAACAAAAATAAAATCATTCAATTCGGCGTACATCATCACGTGATGTGGTCCTTCGTCTTTGTGATAGATGTCTGGACGTTCTTTTAACAAGGTTTCCATATGCTCTCTAGATTTCATCTCTTCAATCGGGAAATACTGGTTTAGCTTTTCATACCAATGCATACAATCACTCTTTTCAAAGGAGTCTCAAGTAAAAAATATTTGGAAATCATTAAAATTCTGGAAGACGATCGAGATTATTTTCTTTTATACCATCTGGCTCACTTCGAATAATGTCACGACCATATTTGTGAAAGACATCGACATGGGCGATTTTACCCGCTTTTGCTTCTTCGAGAGCTGTTACATAATCCAACTCCCTTCCCGTATTTGTCTTAAAAGCAATGATGTTCCCGTCATCATTTTTTCTAACAGCGACAAATTCTTCTTTTCCAATTGGATCCCCTGCATCCGTCTTCATGTGAGCATGCTGCTCCCCTTGCTTCTTGTATTGTTCATATATTTTTTCAAAATCATTCTGCTCCATCAAAACACCTCCGAACATTTGTTAGTATTTTTATTTTTTTTAATATTATCCTCCAAATACACAAATTACCGATTAACAAAATAATTTTATAAAGATGATAACAGCTTTAAATAAAAAAACCGCTGCATGATCAGCGGTTTTGAATCTTCCATTTTTAAAATTCATTTGATTGAACCATCACTTTAATCTCATTTCCCTGCATAACAGATTCAAAGCCTGTTCGCCATTTTTCCAAAGGTACAATCTTAGTAATCATTTTTTCAACATGAATCTTATTGTTTTTCAGAAGATCTAGAGCGATTTTCCAAGAACTTGGTTTTTGTGAACGACAACCAATATAAGAAATTTCTCGCTGTATAATAGCATCTTGATTTTGAGGATTTATTTTTTCTGCAAAAAGGCCTACTTGGACAAACGTTCCTTTTTTTCTTACAAGCGGCAATCCTTGATTTAAAGCAGGAACCGCGCCAGAGCAATCAAATACCTTATCTGCTCCGTATCCATTCGTATGTTTTAAAACTATTTCCTCTAGGTTTTCCTGCTGACTATCTACGACTACATCAATTCCTATAGATTTCCCCAGTTGTAGACGTGGCTTATCTTTTGTTATACCCGTTAGAATTACAAATGCTCCTTGAGATTTAACCACCTGAGCGAGCAATAATCCGATTGGTCCTGGACCAAATATTAATACTTTATCCTCTTTTCTAACCGTTGTTTTCTCTAATGCGGCATGAACACAGCAAGCTAATGGTTCTGATAATGCAGCTGCCTTTAAGCTAATTTCCTTTGGTAATACATGAACACTTTTTTCTCTAGAAATCACGTATTCTGCAAAACTACCATTTACTTGAGTTCCTAATCCTTTTCGGTATGAACATAAATTGTAGTCTTTTTCTTTACAATAATCACATACTCCACAAATTTCAAATGTCGTTTGACTTGTTACACGATCTCCTACTTTTACATTTTTTACGTCTTTACCAACTTCCACTACTACCCCTGAAAATTCATGACCAAGAACAACGGGCAGTGTTGGATTACTATATTCCCCTTTAAACGTATGGATATCGGACCCACAAATCCCTGTATAAGCCACCTTGATTTTTACTAGATCATCTATTGCTTTTGGTTCAGGAATATCAACTAGTGACATATTGTCATATCCAACTTCATGTTTCATGACCGCTTTCATTTCCGTTTCCCCCTTTATTACTCTTGATTAGGAAGAATCATGACTTTGCCATAAGGCTCTTCACGGTTTATGATCAAATGAAATGCTTTTTGTGTATCCTTAAGTTGAAACCGATGTGAGATTAAATCTTTCACCTTGATTTTTCCTTTATTTAAGAAATCAATACTTGTTGTCCACTCTTTTCCAGGGAATGGAGCAGAGTATGAATTCCAAAAGCCTTTTACGGTTAGCTCTCTTCTAAAAATATTTTCAAATGCTTGTTCCGATAAATGAACATCTTTATAGGCAATGCCCAAATATCCAACTTTTCCTTTTTTACTTGTAACAAGCAAGCATTGTTCTTGTGTAATATTAGAACCAGCACATTCTAAGGCAATATCGACTCCACGACCATTCGTATATTCATTAATTTTTTCGAATAAGTCCTCTTTCAATGAATTGATGCTTCTGTCACAACCTCTTTCCATTGCCTCTCGTAATCTATCATCAGAGATATCAATTGCTATAATTTCTTTTACACCGGCTACTTTCAGCCATTCAATGACTAACATCCCAATGGTACCTACACCAAAAACAGCAACCATATCTCCCATTCGGGGCTCAATTCCCATCACACCATGCAGGGCAACTGCAAGCGGTTCGACCATTGCTGCTTCTTCAAAATCTAGGTCTTCAATTGGCAAGACATTTCTTTCTCTTACATTTACAAATTCTGCAAATGCACCATATGATTTAGTCCCAATCATTCCATAATCTTCGCATAATGAGAATTCACCTTTGTGACAATATTCACAATCAAAGCAAGGTTCAAAAGGAATACCAATGACACGATCGCCAATTTCAAATTTATGAACATCTTTTCCTTTATCAACCACAATACCTGAAAATTCATGTCCCATAATAGCAGGTAACTCATACTTCCACTTGGAGACCATTTTATGTGTATCCGATCCACAAATCCCTGCTGCCATGACCTTTATTCTAACTTCGTCCGCTTTTAACGGCTTAATCTCTATATCTTCATAAACAATGTTATTGATAGAATGTAAAACTGCTGCTTTCACCTTATCTTCCCCTCACCATTCATACTCTCCCAGTGTTATAAGACAAAAAGCAATGAGCTAATTGTCTTATAACACTAAATTAGAAGTTATAATATCGCATCCAATAGTTGTGAGAATTTCAAGATTAACCAGTTAAATAAGTTACCACCAAGGTCTAAACTTGAAATTTGCGTTGCTCCATTAGGTGCAGTGAATTGAGCACCTTCCATCATTAAGGTGTGCACTTCAGCAAAGTTTGTAGCCATATAAAGGGATAAAGCAACCATTACGGTACCTGCGAGAACAGAGTGAACAATATTCCCTCTTAAAAAGGCAACAACGAAAGCGATATAGAATGGGATCGTAGCCAGGTCTCCAAATGGCAATACTTTATTACCTGGTAAAATAACCGCCAAGAATAATGTAATAGGTACTAAGATTAGCGCGGTCGCCATGACAGAAGGATGGCCAACTGATAATGCTGCGTCCAATCCAATATAAATATCACGGTCACCATAACGCTTTTGCAAGAAATTACGTGCAGCTTCTGAAATGGGGATTAATCCCTCCATTAAAATTTTTACCATTCGGGGCATAAGGAGCATAACGGCAGCCATCGAAATTCCGATTTTAGCCACACCACCCACATCATACCCAGCTAAAATTCCAATTAAGATACCTAGAATTAATCCCATCATCATCGGTTCACCGAATACACCAAAGCGCTTTTGAATAGTCTCGGGATCCGCATTCAATTTATTTAAACCTGGAATTTTTGTTAATAACCATCCTACTAATATTCCAATTGGTCCGAAAGCGGCTGTTGAACCTGTTGGAAGGGAAATACCTTCCAGTCCAAAGTATTTTTGAACCAATGGAGCGGTCCAGTCAGCAACTTTCAATACGACAATTTCATAGATTACAGCACATAGGATGGCAATCCACCAGCTCCCGGTAACGACATAACCGGTAGCACCTGCAGCGATAAAATGCCAATAGTTCCAAATATCAATATCTAAAGTCTTTGTTCCTTTAAGTAGTAATAACAAAACATTTACAAATAAGCATATTGGAATTAAGATCGCGGCAACTGGAGATGCCCAAGAAGCCGCTGCAGCAGCGGGCCACCCTGCATCCATAACGGTTAAACTTAATCCAAAACGTTCAACCATTTGTTGAGCTGCAGGACCTAAGTTATCAACCAGAACCCCAATAACTAAGTTAATCCCAACAAATCCGATACCAATAATAATTCCTGACTTAAATGCTGCTTTTAATCCAGTACCAAAAAGTAATCCAATAATTAATATCGCAATTGGCAAAATAACGGTTGGACCCAAATTCAACACATATTGTATACCTGCTAATAAACTCTCCATATTGCCCCCTACTTTTTCTAACCTATTAATTAAATGAAGAAGCCGATCATATTTATTTCAGCGCATCAAGGATTTTTTTATCCAACGCCTCCATACCAATTCCAGTAATATAAGCAGTTGCAATTATCGAGGGGATATCATAGGTGGTTGGAAGAATCGTTGTTGATACAATTAAATCTGCATCTGCTTGACGCGATTTTACTTCGGAAATTTTGCACTGAATGACCTCAGCATTCACATTGTTTTCTTTTAATAAATTTTCTACACGGTTACATACCACTGTTGAAGTTGCGATCCCTGCTCCACAAGCTACTAATACTGTTTTTTTCATTTCTTTTTACCTCCAATAATTTTTAAATTTCTTAAAATTAAATGTATTTTCAGTCTTTTTTAACTCTATTAAATTCAGGTCCTGGCTTCCATTTGTTTAAAAATATATCTCACTTCTTCACGACTCTCCGCGGACAATAGATTCTCAATATTGCTCGGATTTTGAATAATGGCCATTAGTTGCTTTAATATTTCAATCTGTTGATGTGGTTGATTTAACCCCAACATGAAAACTAGACATACATCTGTTTCTTGGCTGGCATCATCCATTAATGAAAACTTAATAGGTTTTTCTAATGTTACTACGGCAATAAATTGTTCCTTCACATATTGTGGATCGGTATGTGGGATTGCCACACTAAATTCATTCAGTTTTAATCCTGTTGGGAATATAGATTCTCTTTCTTTAATCTTGCTTAAAAATTGTTTATCTACTAATCCTTTGTCAAACGCCTCATTAAACATTAATTCAAAAAAATGATCTCGATCTTTGCATAATAAATTTAATTTGATTAAATCATTATTTAAAAATCTTTCTATTGACAAACCAGGATGCCCCCCTTCAAATTGCTTATTACCTTGAAAACATATTGATTATTTCAAAAATATCACTCTGATGATTTGCAGAGATGATTTTATCTACGATCTCATCGGTACTTGCTAGTTTCATAAGCTGGAGTAATGCATTTAAGTGTTGATTTTTATCAACAGCAGCAATGATAACGACTAGATGAAGTTTTTTCCCATCCTCAAGAGGAATACCTTTATTAATCTTTAATAAACTCATTCCAACTCTATTAACTCCATCTTCCGGACTTGCATGAGGGATCGCTATGTTTCTTCCTAGAACAATATGCTCCGCAACGGAAGGATAAAGTTCTTTTACAATATCAATATACTTTTCTGTAATACTCCCTTTTGTTAAAAGGGGCTGTGCAGCCAATTCAATCGCATCATGCCATCCATCTACGTTTTCCTTAATCGTAATCGTTTGCAAATTGATCAAATCGGCTAAATTATAACCTGGTGATTTTTTTTCCTCTTCTTTAGAAATCTGGAAAGCAAAGTATTCTTGCAAATCTCTTTCTAAGGCTTTCATTTCATGAATTTTCGCGTGTTTTCCAATAATTGAAATTAATTGATCGACATTAATGACATTTGTATTTAATCCAAAAATTTCTTTCATTACCCTTTGACGGAGCTGAAATTTCTCAAAATCTGTCATTAAACCTTTTACGATAAATAATTTTTTATCTGTTTGAATCGGTACAGCGGAAAAAATAAGATCGGTTTCAATATCTAGCTGCTGAAATTCACGAATAGAAAATGCATCATAAAAGTAGAATTCAGGAAATAAATCTCTAAGAGAGTTTTCCATTAGATTGGAAATAGAAACCCCATTTGGGCATACAACAACAGCCTTCTTTTTCTTATGAATGGTTTTCCCACTATTCAGCAAATGTCCACCAATAAGAATGGTAAAAAATGCAATTTCCTCCTCTGGAATCGGACAATTGATATATTCTTCAAGCGGTTTCAAAGAGTCCTTAACAATATAGTGGATGGCCTCAAATTCATCGCTGACTTTTTCAATCATTTTATAATTAGTGGTTAAGTGATATTTAATCCGATAATAAGCAGGTTTCATGTGTAGCATTAACTTATCAAGAAATTCCTCTTTATCTTTTAATTCAACAATCGCTTTTCTCTCAAACTCTTTTAAACATTCCATTATGGCATGCCGTAGTTGAGGTAATTCTTGATCCGTTAATATTTGTGAATATAAAACATTGGCTGTTAATAGCTGCAAAGTAATAAATAGCCGTTCTGTTTTAGGTACTGGGCCTAATTCTTGTATGATGATTTCTGCCGCTTCATACTCTTTTGTGTCTGACAATTCCTCATAATGAATATGATAGAAATCATCAATCACATCTCCCCTTCGTACCCTTCGATACAGGATGGCAATTGTATATTGCAGCAATCGGACTCTTTCATCACTAAACTTTAATTGTAATTTGGCTTCAACCTTCTCCATTAATTTTTTAAGATGTTCGATTTCAGTTTTTGGAATCTCTAAAAACTTTAGTAAATACCACTCACTTTCAAAGTTTTTAAAAGCATCTTGCAGAAGTTCAATCAGAAGTTTTCTCTTATTCCACTCACTTCCGGAAAGTTCGTAGCCATGGATTCTTGAATAGACAATTTCCAATTGGTAATCTTCGATCATATATTGAGCAGCTTTTATATCTCTCAAAATGGTATTTTTACTAACCTTTAACGCATATACAAAATGAATGAGTGATAATTCTTCAGAGCTACTTAGTAGCATTAATAGAATAAATTTGGCTCGTTCCTTTTCGGACGGAATGTAACTGCTCTTTTTAAATGGATGATCTATATTTTCCGTAAATAAATCAATGATGTTTGGATTGACAATAAATTTCCCGGTACTCGTTCGTTTTATTTTTGGAAAATTATTTGATTCCAGCCAATCATTGATCTTTGTAAGACTGTAACTGACCTGCCTTCTTGAGAGTTGAAATTTTTCTTCTAATTGAACATTTGAAACTTCGGGGTTACCAAGAATTTCTTGTAATAACAGATTGCTTCTTTCATCTAAATACATGAATTGATTCCCCCCTTACACTTCTAATTTTATAAAACACATGTCGAAAACTGAATCCGTTTTCATATCCAAATGTTGTACGTGAATTGTATCACATGATGATTTATTATCTAAAAATTTGTATTTTTTGAAAAGGTCTGTTTCGTATTTTGAAAACAATAAAAAAAGCCTAGAAAGTGACATTCGTTCTTTCCAAGCTTTTACCATTCCATTATGAATAAATAATTTTTCAGATTGGAGGAATTTGAATATTGTTTGCTACCTAAGGAGATTGACACAACGATTTGCATTTCATCCCATTTATAAATACCTATTGAACATATTTTGCATTGATCCCTCTCATCAGTTCCTCAAATAAAATAACCGCATGATTATGTATCGGATCCTTTGCCCCATATAAAAGTGTGACCCTTGATGATTCCGCTGTTTCAAGAATTTGCTTCATCAAATTCTGTTTTGTTTCATCTGTACGAAGTTCTTCAACATAACGAATTCGAAATTCTTCAAACAGTTCTGGCTTATGGCAAAACCATTGCCTGAGTGTGTTGCTAGGGGCAATTTCTTTCATCCATTCGTTCAGTCTTGCCTTTTCTTTTGAAATCCCCCTTGGCCATAGGCGGTCCACCAAAATCCTGTACCCATCATTCTCGTCAAAAGGTTCATAGATTCTTTTCAAAAAAATAGTTTCCATTAATCTTCATCCTTTACATCCCAATCTTCCGGGATAGGTTCGTTTAATATTTCTTCGACAAGTTGTTTGTATTTCTCCATTTGCCTTAGATGAGTGTTAAATTGTTCTTTATTGATGAGATATTGTGTTCCATCAAACAGTGCACGGATTTTTTTCTGTTGTACCAATTTTTCCACAGCTTTTTCAGAAATCGATAAGTATTCGGCTGTTTCTTTAACGGTTAAATACATCTTCCATTCCCTTCTTTCATAAAATCCATCTGATATACTACTCGTCCTAATCTTCCGGATGTTGTGACTGCTTGGGATAAAGAATTTAGAATCGCCTCTTCCACCGCTTCCGCCGCAGCCATAAAGAACAAATTCATAATCGGCTGGTCTTCCCTTATTTGAGTTCGCTGTTCAGTCAACTCTGATGAAAAATGGGTCATTTTGTTTGCGGTTGAGAAAGCAATGACAATGTCGCCGCTTCCATGGCTAAAATGACTGCCCGTCCTCCCCAAACCAATTCCACTGCGCTTTGTCACACGTGCCAGCTGGCGGTCACTTAACGGTGCATCTGTTGCCAACACGATGATGATGGATCCATCCGATGTTTCCGACAATCCTTCCCTTTGATGATACTGAAAAGATCGGAACTCTTCCTTTCTGCCAAAGTTACTCAAAACAAGGCAGCCGATGGTGTATCCTTCCACCAATCGCGAGGACGACCCAATCCCTCCTTTATAGCCAAAGCATACCATTCCTTTACCGGCTCCAACTGCTCCTTCTTCTGCCCGCTGTTCTGAGGCATTCTTAATGGCATCTATAGCGTGAGTTGGTGTAACTGGAAACATACGAATCGAGTTGAGATAACTGTCATTGCATTCTCCTACCACCACATTAATGGTTCCGGTAGTCTCACCAATTTCAGGGTTTTCCCGGAGCATATATTCCAGTGTCCCTTGTGTCACAGCAGGAACACCAAAAGTATTCGTCAACATAATCGGCGATTCAATGACACCTAGTTCATTCACCTGCACGAGCCCGGTTGTTTTTCCAAATCCATTCAGTACATAACATGCGGCAGTAACTTTTTCCTTAAACAAATTGCCTCCATGCGGCAATATGGCTGTTACCCCTGTACAAGCATAGTCCTTTCCCGTTTCATCTAGGGGAAAATCAAGAGTGACATGACCGACCTTAACTCCAGCAACATCAGTAATGCAATTTTTCGGACCGACAGGAAGACTTCCAATGACCATTCCAGCTTCTCTTACCTTCATCTTCTTACCCCCGGTCTGTGATCCAAAAAGTTTTGTGAGGCAAAACCCCTGACTTCATCTTCCGAATAATATTTTAACAGTTCATTAATGAGATTTTGACTTTTCGAGGCATCTTCTAAACCGTTAACGAACTGCGATATCCCGTCAAAATCAGAACCCAGTCCGATTTGTTTCACCCCTCCCAAAGAACAAAAATGATCAATATGCTTCACAAGGTCGTCAATACTAGCTTCTCCCTTCTCTTTAACAAATGGCGGATAATAAACCACATGAATCATTCCGCCTTTTTTAAACATGGCAAGAGCCTGTTCATCAGTTAAATTCCTTGGGTGATCACAGATCGTTTTAGCATTCGAATGACTGGCAATCGGATAGTCAGCTATTTCCATTACATCCCAAAATGCCTTTTCACTTAAATGGGAAACGTCCGTTAATACTTGGTATTGATTATTCAATTGAACGATTTCCTTTCCAAGCATGGTCAGCCCTCCCCCACGAGGCTCTTCAGCCCCATCGGCCGCCAAATTGGCAAAATTCCAAGTCAGCCCGACCGAACGAACTCCTAAGCGGTATAATGTCCGAAGCTTCATTAAATCATTGCCAATCACATCTACCCCTTCTAGTGTCAACATGGCACCGGTCTGACCAATTTTTAATCGATCGAAATCAGCCCATTCTTTTATATGTACCATATCAGGATTTTTTCCTAGTACTTCCTGATAAAAATAGTCTACTTGCTCAAGTGCGACTTGAAATTTTTGTTCTGAATGGATATGTGGCTCAACAAAGATAGCAAAGCATTGAACTTTAACTCTTCCGTTCTGCAAACGGGTTTTATTTGCCTGCAATTCCGGAGAATCTGCAAATCGGAGCGAACCTTTGGACTCTTGAAGCTTATACAATACATCACAATGCAAGTCAATGATATTCATTAATAGGGACTCCCTTGCTTAAGATCTTTTTTCAAAATTTTAACACATACCTCAAAAAGAAAAAGAGCCGGCATGGGGAAAAGCCAGCTCTAATTATTTGTACTATCAAACTTTTGTCCGCTTGATCTTACTTCTCCTCTTTTGATCTTATCACCTTTAAGCCGCTCTCCTCTTCCTTTTCAACCACATGCTTTAGAACAGAAAGCTTATTGCTCCAAAATTGTTCGTAGAAAGATAACCATTGCTTCAGTTCTGTCAATGGTTCAGGGTGAAGCCGATAAATTTTTTCCCTGCCCACTTTTCGACCGATAACTAATTCTGCCTCTGAAAGAATTTTTAAATGTTTAGAAATAGCCGTACGGCTAATAGAAAAATACGAAGTGATTTCCGAAATCGGCAATTCTTTTTCAGCAAGTAATCTTAGCACTTGCCTACGAGTTGGATCGGCAATGGCCTGAAATACATCATGCTTCTTTGCTGGAAGGGACACTTAATTCTCCATAATCGCTTTAAATTTTTGTAGAATGCCTGTCCAACCACCGGACATTCTGTCATGGATAACGGAAGCCTTGTCGCCCGCTTTACCAATGATTTCATCGGCTTGCTTCCAGCCACCGTGGATCAAGGTAAATTCTGTTTTGTCCCCTAACTCTTTTAAAATAAAGGAAACAACCCAGCCCTCTGTATCCCAGGTGAAAGAAAGCCGATTCGGAGGATCCACTTCTGTCACTTTACAAGGTGACGGACCAAATGGAGATTGCAAATGGAATTTATGGCCAACTTCAGGCTTAAAATCATTTGGCATAAACCAGGAAGCAATTCCTTCTGCCGTAGACACCTTTTCCCAAACTTTTTGAATGGGTGCCTCTAAGATAATTGTTTGCTTAATATCTTGTAATGTCTTTTCCATTATGATCTCCTACTTTCTTTTCAAAAATAAAACCTTTTGATTTCATATTAAATGATATAAAACCTTTTGGTTTCATGTCAATTTTTTCATTTCCCTTTCCATATTAAAAATACATGAAAAACGATTCACATATATTTTTCTGGATGATAACAGAGTCCATTTCAAGTCAATTTTATTTTCCCAAACTGGCAGTTTTTTAGGAAAGTGTTGATAAATTTTTTGAAACAAATAGGGCAGTAAAACTTACAGGAAATTCCACCTAAATTTTAATCCCCCCCTTTTCTTCAACGGTATATCTTTCGTATTACGAAAAAATTAACGTCAAAAATCCTCAGCAATGTTGTATAATGAGGAGGCTATCTTTTTTGAAAAGGAATATAAGGTAAAAGAAAGAAGTGGAGAAAATGTCTAAGGCAGTGAAATACAGAATTTATTTGCTTCTTGTTTTTGTCATGTTGTCTTGGGGATTTAACGTTATTGCTACCAAGATCATTGTCAGCAGCTTTCCAACGATTACGATTACCTCCATAAGGGTTTTCACCGCTGCACTCAGTGTCTTTATCATCCTGTCTTTCCTAAATAAAGTCCGGCTTCCTAGTAAAAAAGAGCTTCGTTATATTTTAATTGCCGGATTCTTTAATGTCGTGTGTCATCATTACTTTTTATCTATCGGCTTGTCCAAAACCTCTGCCTCAAACGGCGGACTTATATTAGGTCTTTCTCCTATACTGACAACCATTGTTGCTTTTCTTTTTTTAAAAAATAAAATTACATTCGTAAAATTTCTCGGAATCTTGCTAGGCTTCACTGGAGTTACTTTTATTGTTGTCATTGGGAATGGTGGCGGCATTAGCAGCATCTCCTTTGGAGACATCTATGTTTTTCTATCCATATTCACACAGGCATTCAGCTTTGTCTTAATTAAAAAAATATCCCACTCATTGGATCCAAGGCTTATGACTGGTTACATGCTGCTTTTTGGCTCTATTATTCTATTTATTGTTGGACTGTATAAAGAACCAGGTGGCTTAGAGGGGATTCCAAACGCCTCCTTTGATTTTTGGATGATTTTCCTTGCATCAGCAGTCATATCAACCGCTCTTGGACATATGATTTACAACTCGGCTATAGAAAAAATAGGTGTAACAGAATCTGCTATATTTATTAACTTAAATCCATTTTTTGCACTGATTGGTGCTGTTTTATTTCTTGATGAAAAAATCTCCTCCACACAACTTGTTGGCTTCCTCTTTATTTTATTTGGAGTATTATTTGGCTCAGGTGCATTGGAAGAATATTTGCATCAATTAAAATTGAAAAAGAAACATGTTTTTATCGATAAAGCTAAAAATGTATAAATGAAAGGGGCTGTCTCACTAAATCTCTGACCTCACGGAAAATACGATTATTACTTTTGTGGTGGAAGACACTTGACTTTTAAGTGGCAGCCTCTTTTTATTCCGCCTCAAGTCTTAGAAAGAAATCAATCCCCGGTACATAGTGGAAAAGACAAAGATTTTTTATTCTTTATATAGAAGCAAAGAAAGAGGAAGGGAGATGAAACGAGTGAAAAGAATCATCATTTTATTATTAGTCATTACAGGTTTATATCTTGCCTATCATCAAGTGACAAACCTTGGGCTTTTTGGTATGAGTAATAAAAAGCAGGAAGCATCCATTTCAAAAAATACGAAATTCATTGAAATAGATGTATCGGGTGCTAAAACAATGATTATACCGGAAGAACGTTCCAACTTAAAAGCTGTCTATAATGGGAAACAAAAGCTGAATGTTTCAGAACAAGGAGACACTGTTGAAGTTTCATTAAAAGGAAAGTGGTTCCATTGGTTCAACTGGGATATGTTTAAGAAAAAGAATACACTAAAAATTTATATCCCAAAAAACTATGACCAAAACATGGACATTGAAATGCATTCAGGCTCTCTAAGTTTTTCAGGAGAGTCCAAAAAGAACCCAATGGAATTAAATGAATTAACCGTTGACATTGGATCGGGAAACACCAACCTTCAAAACTTATCTGTAAAGGATCTTAACTTTGATGTTTCCTCAGGGAATGTGGACATAAATTCCTTGAAAAGCAAAACCGGCACATTTGATGTAAGCTCGGGAAATTTTGAAATGAAACATTACACGGGCGCAATAGATGCGGAAATATCTTCAGGAAAAATGGACATCCAAATGGATACATTAACTGATTCCATTAATATAGATGTAAGCTCTGGAATGGTTGGACTTGACCTTCCTAATCAAGCGGATTTCACACTTAATGGTAATATCAATAGTGGTCATATTTCTTGTGATCTTCCATTGAAAAACAAAAAACAGAATAAAGATATGATCCAAGGTACACATGGGAATGGGAAGCACCCTATAGAGTTAGATATATCAAGTGGAAAAATACGAATTTACTAGAAAAGCGTAAGCGCCCTGGTTAGCGGCGTATACCCCTCCTCCCAAAAGCTACCGCTTTCGGTCGTGCGATGATTAGGCTGCCGAATCCTTCCTTGTGGTGGCCTCCAACTGAGATATAGGAAACACGAGGAGCCTAAAGCGAGTCGATGTTGACTTATCGTAGGGCGGAGACCGAAGGGTACTAGACGCTAGGTCACTGAAGCTAGACAATTCTCGAAGTCATAAAGATATTTTTTATCTTACTAGAAAAGCGGAAGTCCTCTGCCCAGCAGCGTAAAGCAGAATGACGTAGTGGATAAAACAATAGACTTGGACACACATCAATCAAGGCTGAGCCAAAAGTCATTAAAAACGACTTTTTTGGGCTCAGCCTTTCTCTTTAGAAATTTGATACTCCTTTCTTACCTAATCTACGAGTCACCGAAAATGTCCATTTAACATACGGTATATTGCCTTTGTTTTTTCAGTGAGAAAGGAGAGTACACATGTATTATAACCCTTTTCCATATCCAATCTATCCTACAACTCCCGTGAATCCCATTTACTGGTTGAATGCACCGATTTATAGAGCCTATCCACCTGTAAACATTAGCATTTTAGAAAGCTCAGTAAAAAAATTCCAGCTTCTAATGACACAAGGAAGTTTATTACTTAACCGGCTTGGGGACAAAAGTTTTGCTTATAAAATCATGACTGCCGCTCAGCAAGGAAATCAAGAGGTAGTTAATCAATTAATTCGTTCCATTGGCCTACAGATTCCAGTTACCACAAATTATACGCCTACAGGTGTCAACTTTATCCTTAGTACCCAAACTTCACAAAACGATCCGACAAACTGTTGTACATTAACCATTAATTTGAAATGGGGAAGATAACCATTCATAGCCTACTGACCCATCCCTCTACGAAAAATGATGTCGCCCCAAATACAAAGTGGTATACCGAATGGAACATCGATATACCACTTAGCGATTTATTGTGTTTTTTGTTATAGACGATAAACTCTTGTCTCATAAGGCTTTAAGATTATTTCATTAAGAGGAGCGTGTTTCGTGACAGGATAGTTATTTAACAATAGCTGATCAAATTTGAAAGAATAACCATCAATAACTGCGATTGCCGACTGAGATGACAAATTAGAAAGAACGATTATTTTTTCATTATCTAATGTCCTGGTATAAGCATAAATTTGCGGATCATCCTCTAGTAGTAAATCATATGTGCCATAAGTAAACACTTCATTTTCTTTCTTCAGGCGGATCATTTTTTTATAAAAATTCAAAATGGAATTTGGATCTTTCTGCTGTGCTTCCACATTGATTTTTTTATAATTTGGGTTCACCTTTAACCATGGATTCCCTTTAGTAAATCCGGCATTTTCCGAATCAGACCACTGCATGGGGGTACGGGCGTTATCTCTTCCGGAAGCCCAAATAATCTCCATAATCTCCTCATGCGGTACTCCTTGCTCATGTTTCATACGGTACATGTTTTTTGCTGAAACATCATTATACTCATCAATGGAATTAAATTTCACATTGGTCATGCCAATTTCCTGACCTTGATAAATAAACGGTGTACCTTGCATAAGGAAATACATTGCGGCAAATGCCGTGGCACTTTCCTTCCAATATTCCTGATCATTTCCCCAGGTAGATACCACTCGGGCTTTATCATGGTTTTCAATAAATAACGCATTCCATCCCTTGCCTTCCAGTCCTTTTTGCCAGCGAGATAGAACTTTTTTCAACTCGACTATATTCAGTTCCTTTTTCTTTTCGGCGTCCCAAAGCTTTAAATGTTCAAATTGAAAAATCATGTTGAACTTTCCGTCTTTTTCTCCGACCCATTGTTCAATATCTTCTTCATCATTAATGCTGACCCCATTTGCCTCACCAACTGTCATAATGTCATACTTAGCAAAGGTCTCATCCTTTAATTCTTTTAAAAAGTCATGGATGCCTTCCACGTTCATCATTTTATCAAAGCATGGTACATATTTAAGCTTTTTCGGATTAGGCATATCTTTTAAGCCTGGTTCTTTTTTTATGTGGCTGATCGCATCGACCCGGAAACCGTCAATTCCTTTATCAAGCCACCAATTGACCATCTCATAAAGGGCATGGCGAACTTCTTTATTTTCCCAATTCAAATCAGGCTGCTTTTTTGAAAATAAATGCATGTAATATTGATCGGTTAATTCGTCATATTCCCATGCAGAACCACTAAAGATGCTTTCCCAGTTATTCGGTTCCTTTCCGTTTTTTCCATCTCGCCAAATATACCAGTCCCTTTTTGGGTTGTCCTTGGATGAACGGGATTCAATGAACCATGGGTGTTCATCACTTGTATGGTTGATAACCAAATCTAGAATTAATTTCATACCACGCTTATGAACTTCTTTCAGCAGTTCATCAAAATCTTCCATCGTTCCAAACTCATCCATAATCGCTTGATAGTCGCTAATATCATAGCCATTATCGTCATTAGGGGATTTATACATTGGGCAAATCCAAATGACATCAATCCCCAAGTCTTTTAAGTAATCCAACTTAGACATAATCCCTTTTAAATCTCCGATTCCATCGCCATTGCTATCCATAAAACTCCGGGGATAGACTTGATAAGCTACACTTTCTTTCCACCATTTTTTATTCATCCGTTTCCCCCTCTTTCTAGAAGATGAAGTAAATCATTCCTTTGTAATAAAGGGAAGACTACTTTTAAATATTCATTATTTTTGTAAATACCTAATGAAAAGCTCCTCTACTGGAGCAATTAGTCATCTTTCCTATTCCCTTAATTGATTTGATTCGAAGAAACTACCTTATAATAGAACCGATAAAATGCGGAGAAGGATAAGTAAGACATTAACGCCCCTGCAAAAAATGGAAGCAAAAACCAAAATGTATCTAAACTTAGATAAATAAGGATACTGTTACTTATGAGGACCGTAAAAAAAAGTACCGGACTTCCAATAGTTATGATTAAAGTATTTTTAAATACCGAGCCTAATTTCATATGGTAATGAGCCATCACAGAAAAGAAGTTAACCGTATATACAAATAAAACGATCCCTATGATAAAGAAAATCCCCATTAAAATAATATTTTCTTGACTGAAATAATAATAATCCACTGCCCAGATCGTCCATGCAATCGTAAAGATGAAACCACCAATAAGGCTTTTCAAGTAATTTTCTTTATAGTAAGACCAGTACCTTCTCACGGAGACATACTCGTCCTTGATAACCCAATCCCTTGCTGAAGCAAACATGGCCGTGGTTGCTGGGAAAAAGAGAATTGGAATGAAAATAATGAGAGGGAGGATGAAAAAGAATAATGCTCTCTTTTGCTCCAAAAATAGAATATTAAGTAATATGAAAACAAGAGGCAGATTAAATATCACCCATAACAAGTTGATGATAGTAAATCTCATTATCCACTCACAGATTTTGTATAATCCCCCCATCAAACGGGAATTATCTTTCATTTTTCCATCCTCCTTACTCTACCATTATTTTTCCGTCTCTCTAAAAAAATCCCTTTAAGTCAATGTGTCTCTTCGCTTAACACAAGGTACTTAAAGGGAGGCACTTTTTTAGATCATATCTATGCCCACCAAATGTTAGTTGGTGATTCTTCGATCATTACACTTTTTAAATTTCTTACCGCACTTCTGAAACCTTCTTCAATTGACATAATTGGATCTTCATGTTCGATGCTGATGACATAATCATAGCCATATGTTCTTAGTGCACTCACAATGTTGGACCATTCTTCTAAACTATGACCATATCCTACCGTACGGAAAGTCCATGCACGGGACTGTACGTTTGAGTATGGCTGCATATCTGTTAATCCATACATATTTACATTATCTTGATCAATGTATGTGTCTTTTGCATGAAAATGATGAATGGCATTGGCCTTGCCTAAAATTTTTATCGCTGCCACAGGGTCAATGCCTTGCCACCATAAATGGCTTGGATCAAGATTGGCACCAATGGCATCACATGTCGCCTCTCTTAACTTTAACAGTGTGTATGGAGTATGAACGAGAAATCCTGCATGAAGTTCCAATCCAATTTTTACCCCGTTTTCTTTAGCAAACTGTCCTTGTTGTTTCCAATATGGAATCAGTTTCTCTTCCCATTGCCATTTTAACAACTCAGAATACTCATTTGGCCATGGTGTTACTGGCCAGTTAGGAAATTTTGCACCTTCTTGATCCCCTGGTATTCCTGAAAATGCATTCACTACTGGTACATTCATTAATCCAGCCAATTGAATGGTTTTGGTTAACGTTTCATGGGATTCTTTAGCGAATTTTTCATCTGGAGATAACGGATTCCCATGACAACTAAAAGCACTTATTGTTAATCCGCGAGAATGGACTTTTTCAAGATATTCGTTCCGCTTTTCTTCATTTTCCAGTAATTCATCTAAAGGACAATGTGCATTCCCAGGATAACAACCTGTTCCGATTTCCACGGCTTTTAGTCCTGCAGCTTGGACATGATCTAGCATCTCTTCAAACGATTTTTCTGAAAATAACACGGTAAAAACCCCAAGTTTCAATGACGCCAACCTCCACTCTATTTATTAAACTGTACACTCTTTCCGGTTTCACTACTTAGATAAATGGCTTCGATTATTTTGGTGACCTTTAATGCTTCTTCCGGTTTTACGACTAATTCACCAAGACCTAGACAAGCATCAATAAAGTTTTCTGCTTGTGGTATTCCTGGATCGTCCTCACCCAATATGGTTTGTGCTTGTGTATTGAGAAGCATGCCGTTTTTCGCTTGATAAAGTTCAAATGGAAAGACATTGATTCCGCCATTCACCCCAGAAATACTTACATGTTCCGTATCTTCCTTAATATTGGCAGCCCATGAACATTCAAATAAAAGTGAAGCTCCATTTTCAAACGTAATATAACTAGTTACATGATCATCTACATCAAAACTTTCCGGATCAAAAGAACCCCATTCATTTACCTGGTTGGGCTGCTTGCTTAATCGATTGTAGGCTCTTCCCATTATCTCTGTAGGCTTTGGATTACCTAATAACCACAAGGATAAATCAAGAAGATGACAACCATAATCAATTAAACTTCCTCCACCTTGCAACTCCTTGTTCGTAAAGACTCCCCACCCAGGTACTTTTCGACGTCTCAATGCTTGCACTCTCGTTACGAGTACATCTCCTACTTCATTACTTTGCATCGCTTGTTTTGCCGCTCTTGCCTCTTTTTTGTGACGATAATGATAGGCAATAGATAAAACTTTGTTATTCTTTTGGGAGGCTTGAATCATTGCTTCACATTCTTCCGCAGTAATGGCCATTGGTTTTTCACATAGGACATGGACCCCTGCCTCTAAGGCAGCAATGGCGATTTCTGCGTGGGACTTATTAGGCGTACAAATGGTAACTGCATCTACTTCATGAAACATTTCCTTGTAGTCCTGAAATACATGTTTAATTCCGTATTTTTCAGCCACTTCATGAGCACGACTTTCATTTACATCATTGACCGCTGTAATAGTTACACGATCTTGAAGTTTTTTATATACGGGAATATGTCTATGCTGGGCAATACCTCCTGCACCGATAATTCCCATTCGTAATTTCCGCATACTTACACCTGACTTACTTTTGTAATTTTTTTGCTTTCATTTGATTCAATAGCAGCAATAATTACCTCTAATGATTTCTTACCTTCCTCACCACTTATTGGAGGTACCGTATCCGTTTCAATCGAATGAACAAAATGTTCAATTACATGGCTATTTTTTTGTCCACCCTCCTCATTCGATTGAATCTTTCCTAGTTTATAACGAACGACTTCACCATTTTTATATTGAACGACCAAAGAATAGTTTGGATCATCCTCTAATCGTAAAATAGCTTTTTCACCATAAATAATAGTTGAATTATCCTCACCTGCGGTATAAGCCCAGCTTGCAGCAAGGGTTCCAATTATTCCGTTTTCAGTTTTTAAGATGAATACAGCATTATCATCGACATCACTTTTCTCTTTGGCACTTGTTTCCACAAAACTTGCAACTTCAACAAATTCTTCCCCCAATAAATATCGGAGCAAGTCAACTTTATGTACTCCTAAGTCTCCCATTGCACCGATAAAGGCCAAATCCTTTTTAAAGAACCAACTTTCTTTCCCGTCTGCACTCCAAGATTCTGGCCCTCCGTGACCAAATGCGGTTCTAAAACTATAAATCTTTCCTACTTCTCCGTTTTCAATCAATTGCCTTGCTTTCACATGTGAAGGGACAAAACGCTGATTATGGGCAATCATTAATTTCTTGTTATTTTTCTTCGCCGCTTCAATCATTTGCTCTGCCTCTTCACTTGAAGTAGCCATTGGCTTTTCACATAATACATGGGAACCCGCATTCAAAGCTGCAATGGTTACAGGAGCATGAAGGGCATTTGGAAGACAAACACTTACCGCATCGATTTTTTCATTAGCCAATAACTCTTCATAACTTGTATAAGCTTTTGCATTGTATTTTTCCGCCATTTCTTTTGCGCGACTTTCAACAATATCGCATACCGCAGCAATTTCTACTCCAGGATGTGCATCATATTCTACTAGATGACGATATCTAGCAATACTTCCACAACCAATAACAGCTACTTTTAATGTCATATTCCTCTCTCCTTTTCTATAATTCTATTAAACCGTTGCTTTGTCTGAGATGGTTTCCAATGGCTTTGCGTTTCCATAGACAGGTGTTGCCGTTTCAGCTGGTTTTACCCAATTTACCCCATTTTTTATAACACGTTGAATTTCTTTATTGTGGTAGGTTTTATAGGTTTCATGTCCAGGGCGGAAGTAGAAAATTTTACCTTTTCCACGTTTAAATGTGCAGCCACTACGAAATACTTCTCCACCTTCAAACCAACTGATAAAAATGAGTTCATCTGGTGTTGGAATATCAAAATGCTCGCCATACATTTCTTCTTGTTCTAATTCAATATATTGTCCAATTCCTTCGGCAATTGGGTGCGTTGGATCAACAACCCAAATTCGCTCTTTCTCATTAGCCTCTCGCCACTTCAAATCACAGGATGTTCCCATAAGTTTTTTAAAGATTTTAGAAAAGTGACCTGAGTGTAAAACAACTAGGCCCATGCCTTCTAATACCCGTTTATACACTTTTTCAACAATTTCATCTTTTACTTCATCATGGGCTTTGTGTCCCCACCAAACTAAGACATCGGTTTCTTTTAATACTTCATCCGTTAACCCATGTTCTGGTTCATCTAATGTCGCTGTTTTTACATTCACATGATCGTCTTTTATAAATTCAGCGATTGTACCATGGATACCATTCGGGTAATTTGCTGCAACCACTGGATTTGTCTTTTCATGACGGTTTTCATTCCATACCAATACATTCATTTTTATTAACCCCTTTTTAATTATGAAATTTCCGCAAAAAGCAAACGTTTGCATTAAAGAATGCTGTTATATTATTTTTTAATTTTTAGTAGAGTCCTCTTTCGTTAGATCAATGCATGACTCTCTTTCAACAATGACTGCAGGAATAATCACTCGTTTATTAACCATGGTTGGATCTTTAATCTCTTCGATTAAGCATTTAGCTGATTGATAACCTAACTGAAAGGTTTGGATATCCACTGATGTCATAGGCGGTGTTGAAAGTCTAGAAATCATTGTATTGTTAAAATTGACAATACTTATTTGGTCCGGAATCTTAATATTACGTTCTCTTAAAGCTAAAAGTACCACTAAAGCATTTAAGTCATCTGTAATCACTAATGCGGTTGGAGGTTCTTTTAAGTTTATTAGTTCATCGACAGCCTGTGCTCCTTGATCCCGGTTGTATGATATATGTTTGATATAATCATTATTCGTTTCAATACCATTTTCACTTAGCGCTGCCATATATCCATTTAATCGGTCTTTTGAAACTTCAAATCTAAGATCTCCACCAATTAAACCGACTCGGCGATGACCTCGTTTAATGACAAATTCTGTGGCATCTTTTGCAGCTTGGAAATTATCATTATCCACATACATAATGTTTGGTGAATCCAAAATGGGTTTTCCTAATACGACAAAAGGGATTCCTGAATTGATTAAAAAGGAAACCACTTTGTCATCTTTTTTCGAATACATGACGATGACCCCATCTACTTTTTTCCCTTGCACCATCTTAACTGTATCTTGAAAAATATCTTCCTCTGATTCTCCAGTTGCAATGCATATGCTATACCCTTGTTTATGGCAATAGGCACTAATGCCGGTTAATACTTCTGGAAACACAGGATTTTGCAAGGATTGGCTTATGGAATTCTTCATCACAATCCCAATTGTCTGTGTGGATCTCTGAACTAATGTCCTTGCATTTAAATTCAGATGATAGCCCATTTCCTCCATAATTTTACGGACTTTCCGTTTTGTTTTTTCACTAATATTTGGACTATCCGATATGACACGTGAGACAGTAGAGGGAGAAACATTTGCTTTTTTTGCAACATCCTTGATTGTGACCGACACCACTTTTCCCTCCTCTCATTCTTGGAAATAAGTCAGATTATCTGTTGTCATACAAGCTAGTTATGTTCGAAAAAATACTACTATTAAACATGTTCCTCGTAAGCTATTTGACCGCACCTTCGGAAACACCTTTGATAATTTGCTTCTGTGCAAAGAAATAGGCGATAATGACAGGAATAATTGCTATTGTTAATCCCGCTAATGCTAAATGCCATTGTTTTGTAAACTGACCAAAGAAAAAGAACATTTTCAATGGAATGGTTGCAGATTCTTCTTTTAATACAAGAGATGGTAATAAAAAGTCATTCCATATCCAGATAATATTAAGAATTCCTACCGTTACAGATATTGGCTTTAATAACGGGAAAATAATATGCCAAAATACTTGAAATTTATTAGCCCCATCAATATATGCCGCCTCATCAAGTGAATTGGAAATTCCATTCATTGCACCATGGTATAAAAAGATTGACAAGCTGCTTCCGAATCCTAAATACATAAAGATCAAACCTGCACTATTCAGCATGTCTGCTTGACCAAAAATGGATACAAGCGGAATCATGACAGATTGGAAAGGGATTAGCATGGCACCAACAAACATGAAAAAGATAAAACCACTTAATTTACTTTTATTTCTCGCTAATGCATAGCCCGCCATAGATGAAAAGATGATGATGATCCCTACTCCTAAAATAGAAATGATTAAGGAATTCATCAAAGAATGAATAAAATCTAAATGATAAAAGGCCTCAACAAAGTTTTCCATCGTAAATTCTTCAGGCATTCCTAGTACATCGGAAAAGATTTCCCTTTTCGTTTTGAACGCATTTACAACCATTAAGTAAAATGGTGAAAGCCATAAAAGGGCTAACAAAAGGCCGAAAATTTCAAGGATAATGCGATTTCTTTTCTTCTTCTGCATTACATTTCGACCTCCCGTTTTTTATTATAATAAACCTGTGTTAACGCCACTGTTGCCACAAGAATCAAGAAAATGATCCCCTTAGATTGAGCAAACGCCATTTGATTATCATTAAAAGCTGTCTTGTAAATTTCCATTGCCACCATCTGTGTGGAATTAAATGGTCCACCACCAGTTAATGACAAGTTTTGGTCGTATATTTTAAAGGAGTGAGATACAGTCAGGAACATACTTACAGTGAAAGCAGGTGCAACTAATGGGAAAGTAATGTTTTTAAAGCGCTGGAAGCTATTTGCTCCATCAATTTCAGCCGCTTCCATTAAGTCCTTCGGTATATTCTCCAAATATGCAATGTAAATAATCATAATATAGCCAGCCCATTGCCAGCAGTTTAGAATCACAAGTCCCCAAAAGCCTGTTTCTGTATCGGATAACCAGCCTTTCAAAGCTTCAATGCCTAGCAAATCACCGATTCCACTAAATGCACTTACGAAAATAAATTGCCAAATAAATCCTAAAATAAGTCCACCAATTAGGTTGGGCATGAAAAATATAGTCCGTAAGAAGTTACTAGTTTTCATTCCTTGTGTAACTAACAAGGCAAGTCCTAAACCAAGAACATTAAGTAAGATCACTGATACAACAGCAAATTTAATAGTGAACCACAATGATGCTCTGAATTCTTCGTCCTTAAATAAATCAATATAGTTGGCAAATCCTAAAAATTCGGTAGCGGTCAGACCATTCCAGTTGGTGAAAGAATAATAAATTCCAAAAAGTAATGGGATGATGACGACAAGGCCTAACCCTAATAGGACCGGCGTCAAAAATATCCAAAATGATATATCCCGATTTCTCACCTAAACCCCCCCTGTAATAATTCCCGATCAATTAAGGGAATAAATGTAGCACCTTTGGCAAATAGAATAATAATCATCACTAGTTTTTTAATAGCTAACGAAGCAACAATTACTGCTTCGTTAGCTAGCATATATTCATTTGAGGGTCAAACTTAAGCGTTTGTCCGCCTTATTGACATTTTCTTCTGGTTATTTACGTGATTTTTCCCAAGCTTCTTGGGCTTTTTTAATTGCTTCGTCCCAAGTACTTTCACCACTTAAATATTTTTGCATATTTACAGCTAATACCCCTTCTTGCCATCCAGTTGGTGATCCTAAGAATACCCAGCCAATGGTATTACCTTCAGAAGCATATTTGTAAATTTCTTTTGAAAGTGGATCAGCAATTTTAGATGTGTCATAGCCTTCATACGCCGGGATAAATTTAAAGTCTTCCAATACAGCTGTTTTACCAGCATCAGAAGTATACATCCAGTCTAAGAATTCCTTAGCAGCTGTTACTTCTTTTTCATCACTCTTCTTATTTACAGCCCAGTACATTGGAACTCCTACAGGTAATTTACCTTCGAAGCCTTCAACTGGAATTGGAACAAAACCAATATTCTTTTCTGCAAATTCAGGATCGATATCATAGATAGAGTTGTAAGTCCAGTTCCCTTGTTGGATCATGGCAACTTTTCCTAATGAGAATAATTGTTCTACTTGTTGAGAATAATCAAGGCTTAATACAGGCTGAACAGAGTACTTCGCTTGTAAATCAAGCATTCTTTTCAATTCTTCAGACTTTGTGAAAGGAGCGGATTTGGCATTATATGCTTCAACAACACTATGATTAAAATCAGGCGCCATGAAAACGTTTGCTAAATGGTTACCAATAACCCATTGTTCTTTAGCCGCTAATGCAAATACTGCCTCAATCCCTAACTCTTTCTTTTTACTATCTAAAGTTTTTACTGCCTTTTCTAAATCTTCATATGTTTTAATAGACGCCGGGTCAATTCCAGCCTTTTTAAATACTTTCTTGTTGTAAATAAATCCATAACCTTCTTGGTTAAATGGCAATCCAAGAACTTCCTCGCCATCCTTCACACTATCAAGAGTTCCTTCAAGTGCTGCCTTTGCTGCTTTTGTTTCTGACAGGTCCGCAAGGTAATCCCTATAGTTTTGGACATCTGATGGTCCACCTACGTTAAAGATATCTGGTTCATCGCCAGAAGAGAAGGCTGCTTTTAAAGCTGCACCATAGTCGTTACCGCCACCAACAGTTTTTACATTGATCTTTATATCAGGATGTTCTTTTTCGAATTGCTTCACAAGGTCTTCAAATTGGTTTTTAAATTCAACCTTAAATTGGAAGATATCAACCGTTACTTTATCCCCACTACTGGCTTTCTCTTTATCATCGCCTGTACCACCGCATGCTCCCAATACAACACTTGACGCTAACAATGTTGATAAAAGACCAGCATACAACTTTTTCCCCTTCATTTCTTTTCCTCCTAATAAACTTGTAATTTTCAATAGTTTTTCATGAATTCGTTTGCATAAATTCACGAAAAAAACATCACTATAAGCAAACGCTTCCAATTCAAATTTAAAATTAATCTATTAAGTACTAGGTAGAGTATATTAATAAAACCTATTTATAATTACGAAAACGTTTGCATTACGTGATTGATTTAATATTACCATAGCCTACCTATGTATACAAGAATTTTCAGATATTTTTATATAAATCTATTTGTTAAATTTCATAAAATTCCTAAAATAAAAAAAGATTCCCGTTCCTTCCTGAAGAAGTGACGAGAATCCTGTTAATTACTCCTTATCTGGACTGTTCACCATGATTCCTGCTACTTGTGTCAATCGATCATAGAAGGCTTGACCAGCAGGATTTTTATCTAGACCGATTTCTTCAAATGCTTCCTTCATGCAACGAAGCCAGCATTGGGCTCTTTTTGGTGTGATTTCAAATGGTAAATGGCGCTCTCTCATAGCTGGAGGTCCAAATTCTTGACTGTATAGGGGAGGTCCTCCTAAAAATTGCGGCAGGAACATGCGCTGCTTTCGCTTGATTTCTTCGATATCCCCTTCAAATAATGGCGCTAAATCGGGGTCGGCGTAAACGCGTGGATAAAATGCGTCAACCAGTTTATCTATAGTTTCTTGTCCACCGATCTCCGTGTAAAGTGATTTAAAAGGGTATTCCATTTTTTTCACCCCCTCTTCCATTTTCTCTTTTTTTCATTATAAAGAATTGCTTTGCGAAGTTTTGTGATTTAAATCACGTTTTTGTTTGACATCCATTGGCACGTCTATTAAGATTAAGTTTTTCCATCCATACTTTTGCCTTATACTTATCATACCAATGAAATGGATTCATACTTAGGTATTCAAATTAATTTTTTCCAAAATTGTGTCATTGACCCGTATTTCCTTTTATATTAATATATTAGCTTGTTAATAATGATAAAGTGGTTCGAAACCATCCCACTATAAAAAACTAAGGAGAATTTCATATGGAAAATACATCAAACATGTTAGATGCTCGTCAAACAATGAGCAGAGAAGGCAGCAAGGTACGGGGCATTGTTGTGAACGGAATTGTGGCGGCATTGTATATTGCTGTTTCAGCCATGATTGCACCATTTGGGTTTACCCAAGTTCAGTTCCGTGTTTCGGAAATATTTAACCATCTCATCGTTTTCAACAAAAAGTACCTGTACGGGATTATTTTAGGTGTATTTTTAACAAACCTATTCTTTTCCCCGATGAAGGCCTATGACCTCATTTTCGGTGTCGGCCAATCTTTACTTGCATTGACCATAACAATCGTTTCTGCACGCTATGTTAAAAGCATTTGGAAACGAATGATGATTAATACACTTGTATTTACGTTTACTATGTTCTTGATTGCACTTGAACTTCATTTGGCATTTGATTTACCATTCCTATTTACTTGGTTAACTACGGCCGCGGGTGAATTTGTTGTATTGGCTGTCGGCATGCCAATTATGTACCTCATTCATAAACGCGTCCGTTTTGATAAAATATGAAAATAAGAAGTAAGAGCTGTTGCTTAGGTGAACAAACCGGGCAGCGGCTCTTTTTTATGGTAATTTTTTGAAAGAAGAAATACAATGAAGTTAGTCCTAAATGAATTAGGATGTACAGTGATTTATAAAATTGATTAGATAGGAGAGGATTCGATTGCTTCAACGTCCAGAGGTAAATGAGTTCCCAGAGTACTATGTCCCGTATGTATCATTAGTACCTGAGGGGGATTTGATTCCAATTCTTCAAGAGAATCTTAAGAAAATGATCAAACTTTTTGATGGGATTTCGGAAGAAGACAGCTATTACCGTTATGGGGAAGGGAAATGGAGTATTAAAGAAGTCCTCGGTCACATTACAGATACTGAAAGAATCATGAGCTATCGGCTCATGCGTATCGGTCGCGGCGACAAAACACCTTTAGCAGGGTTTGACGAGGAATTCTTTGTCAATCATTCTAAAGTCAATGAATTGCCTGTAAAGAAGATTCTTGATGACTTTATTGCCACAAGAAAAGCCACCATTACCTTAATAGAAAACATGCCAACTGAAGCTTGGACGAACGAAGGGAACGCCAATAACACAAAGGTCACTACCCGGGCGATCGCCTACATTCTTGCCGGCCATGAAATTCACCACCGCCATATTATAGAAGCAAGATACTTATCAAACTTAAAATAATTGAGCATGCCCTCCTGTCCTCGAGTCAGACATTTTTTCTATGCCTATCGAAAAAAATGTTAAAAATAAGGCTCGATTAGAAATAAACCGCCATGCAGCAAACGGCATGACGGTTTTATTATCCCAATTTTGCTCTTGATGTAGCAGGCTTGTATTTTCTCATTGGACCGTATTCTAAGATTTCCTGAAGATATAAGTTCCCTTTTGGGCTCCTTTTTTTAAGTAATTCCATTAAATATGTAATATCATCCATCGCTCTATGTGTTTGAATGTTGGTGATTTCATGGGCTTCAAGCAGCGTAATTAATTTTCCGTTAGGGAAACCATATTGCTTCCATGGTACATTCCTCATCGTACAATACCACTTCATGTCATTAACCTCTGGATACATATGGTATAGAAAACTACGGTCAAAGGAAGCATTATGGGCAAACACCGCATCTGCCCTATGAAAATAGGTTCTTATTTTTACATCACTGAATCTTTTTCCACGCACAAGATCAAATGGGATTCCATGGACTTGAAAGGCCCTATCATAATTTCTACGAGCTGAATCTGATATCGGCTCCCTTAAAAAAGAATCTTCTTCTAAAACTTCTATTATTTCACCTGTATCCTCATGATAAGAAAAAAGCTTTAAAGCAAGTTCAATGACCTCATCTGTAGTCGGGCCTAAACCTGTCGTTTCCACATCCAACAGTAATCCATAGCACACCTGATTCCTCAATGCCATCATCCCTTAAATCGAAAATTTCCTTTATTATATCAAATATTCCCTAACCATCCTATAGAGACACCATTCCCTCAATACTATTAAACCCCGGAATACATGATGTTGACCTATCTATTTTTCATGACAATTGCAATGTAATAAAATGTTCAAGTCTTTTTGACTAATATGTGAAATAGTGAACAAAATCGTCTTCATTTAAGAACGATTTGCTATATTAATAGTGTAATAAATAATTTACCTTTCATTAAGGAGATGTATTAATATGTTTAACACATTTCTAAGGGAAAACAAAATTGCCGCTGGTATTTTAACCGTATTGCGTTTATTTCTTGGATATTCTTGGTTCACAGCAGGTCTTGGAAAAATAACTGGTGGATTTGACGCCTCTGGTTTCTTGAAAAATGCCATTGCCAATCCGGTGAAAGGTCCTGACGGAAGCGTTGTTTATGGCTGGTATGTAGATTTCTTACAAGGCTTTGCTCTACCAAATGTTGAACTCTTCAACATTCTCATTCCTTGGGGTGAAACATTAGTTGGTTTGGGATTACTATTAGGCTGCTTAACCACTGCTGCAATGTTCTTTGGTTTAGTGATGAACTTCTCTTTCTTCCTCGCAGGAACGGTTTCTCACAACCCAACGGACATTTTCCTCGGATTCATCATCTTAGCAGCTGGCTATAATGCTGGTCGCTACGGATTAGATCGCTGGGTCGTACCATTTATTCGTAAAACAACATTAAAAACAGATAATCGAGTAAAACATAATGCTTAACATTCACAAAAATACGCCTCTATCGCATTTCGCGAATGAGGCGTTTTATTTTTTAGTTCGTTTTACCCATTATTTTTCATTATATCTTCTTTATTCACAAACCAGTTCGTTACCTGTGTTAGAATGGCAAAGACCAAAAAGAAATTCATTGCCCATACATTGACAAACGGGGCAATGCCACCAAATTCAATGGTTACATTGCCTTTCAGTTTCATGACAATCATCGACTCAATAAAAACCAAGAAAAAACCAATTACCCCTGCAACTGCCGCTAGTAACATTCCTTTTCCCCCTGTTACACTCCTATTTAGAAAAAAGTTTGGCAAAATTATGACTTATAATTCCATTATATCGCCGGACGATTATTAACTAAAGGAATTACTTTTCAAAACCTCAAGGAATTGGCAAATGCTATCTCATTAAATGGAAATTACCTTGGACTTCGCGATTTCTGCTGCGACATCTACAATCATGTCTTCTTGCCCGCCAACCACTTTTCGCTTGCCCAGTTCTATTAAAATATCGCGGGAATCAATTCCAAATTTGGCCGCGGCCCGTTTAGCATGGAGAGCAAAACTTGAGTATACACCTGCATATCCCAATGTAAGGCTATCCCTTGTAATTTCCTGCGGTGTTTGCAAAATGGGGGCGATCATGTCTTCGGCTAAATCCATCATTTTATACAAATCTACACCAGTCTTGATTCCCATACGGTCTAGAACGGCCACAAGCACTTCTGTTTGCGTATTGCCAGCACCAGCTCCTAAGCAACGGACACTGCCGTCAATGCGAGTAGCCCCCTCCTTAATAGCAGCAAGTGTATTGGCCATCGCCAGAGATAAATTATTATGGCCGTGAAAACCTACATTCACTCCGATGGATTGTTTAAGAGCACGAATTCTTTCGGCTACTTGATCTGGAAGCAAATAACCGGCCGAATCGACCACATAAACGGTATCCGCCCCGTAGCTCTCCATTAATTTTGCCTGTTCCACCAATTTTTCAATAGGAGCCATGTGAGCCATCATTAAAAACCCGACTGTTTCCATCCCTAAATCTTTAGCGGCATGTATATGCTGTAAAGCCACATCTGCCTCGGTCACATGAGTAGCAATACGCGCCATTTTCGCTCCTAATTTGGCCGCTTCTTTCAGATCTTTTACCGTCCCAATACCCGGAAGAAGGAGAACCGCAATCTTTGAACGGTCGGCCACGGTTACTGCTGCTTCAATTAATTCCATTTCATTTGTACGGGAAAGACCATACTGTAAGGATGAGCCGGCTAGTCCATCCCCATGGGATACTTCAATATATGGAACACCTGCATCATTTAACGCCTTGGCTACTTTTATTACCTGTTCAACCGTATATTGATGGGAGATCGCATGGCTCCCATCTCGTAAGGCGACTTCCGTGATATAAATATCTCTGGTCATGTTCTAGTTATCTCCTTTCTATTACACTAGTTGTTTGGCTAATTGATTTTTTGCGAATTCTTCCGCTACCTTTACCCCTGCTGCTGTCATAATATCGAGATTGCCGGAGTATTTCGGCAAATAGTCACCCGCTCCTTCCACTTCAAGGAAGATTGTAATTTTACTGCCGTCAATGATAGGGTCAGTCCGTAGGCGGTATCCAGGAACATACGATTGAACGGTTTTTTCCATTTGTTTAATGGATTCAACGATTTTTGCTTCGTCCATCGTTCCCTCTTCAACAAGGGCATAAACCGTGTTTCTCATTAAAATTGGCGGTTCAGCCGGATTTAAAATGATAATGGCTTTCCCTTTCTTTGCACCGCCAATCTCTACAATTCCCCGTGACGTCGTTTCGGTAAACTCATCGATGTTTGCCCTAGTTCCCGGCCCTGCGCTCCGACTTGAGATCGTAGCCACTATTTCGGCATATTCAACCGGACTCACCCGGTTTACTGCGTGTACCATCGGAATCGTTGCTTGACCACCGCATGTAATGAGATTGATATTATCTGCGTCCAAATTAGTTCCCATGTTGACAGCTGGAACAACAAACGGTCCTCTTGCTGCCGGCGTCATATCAATGACTTTTTTCCCCGCTTTTTTTAACAACTTTGCATGGCGTATATGTGCTTTTGCTGAGGTGGCGTCAAACACAATATCAGCGAGTTCTGGGCGTTCAAGAAATCCGTCAATTCCTGTATCAATAGCGGTGTACCCTAACTCTCTGGCCCGTTTTAACCCCTCTGACTCTGGATCAATTCCAATGACTGAGGTAAGCTCCAACACATCGGAACGCCCAAGCTTCATCATCAGATCTGTTCCAATATTCCCTGAACCTAGAATCGCTACTTTTACTTTTGCCAAACCCATTCTCCTCCTCTTAAACTTTTATTAAAATAATCTACCCTCTACAGATGTACAGGTTTTTGTTGATAACCCATATTTCGTGAAATCGTGGCCGCCGCTTCTTTCATCCGTCGAATGATTTCCGTCTGGCTTTCATCACCCATCCTAAATTTTGGAGCGGCACAACTAATAGCAGCTATCGCCTTGCCATAATGGTCAAATATAGGAGCGGCGACACATTTAAGCCCAAGTTCAATTTCTTCATCATCTGTTGCATAGCCTTGTTCCCGAATGGTTTGTAAATGCTTTTTGACTTCCTCTTTATCTGTCATAGTGAATTCTGTATACGGTTTCAATTCAGTGTTGGATAAAAGTCTTTCAATTTCTTCCTCATCTTGAAAGGCAAGAATCGATTTTCCAACACCTGTACAATAAATCGGTGCTTTCTTGCCTACCTGCGAATAAATTCTTATCGCCTGTGGCCCATCTATTTTTTCAACATAAATCACTTCTCCCCGTTCAAAAACCACAAGATGGACGGTTTCTTTCAGATCATCTACCAATTCTTTTATAATTGGACGGGCTATTTTACTTAAGTCAAACTGGGCACTGACCTTGTTTCCAAGTTCAAACAACTTTAACCCCAATTTGTATTTCAGATTATTTGGATCTTGCTTCAGATACCCTCTATACTCAAGTGTCTTAATAATGCCATGAACCGTACTTTTGGATAATCCGAGCCTATCGCTCATTTCCTTTACACTAAGTTCTTCAGAAGAGATTAAAAACAATTCAAGAACATCTGCAGCTCTTTCAATGGATTGAATAAGACGTTCAGTCATACACTTTCCCTTTCTATTCGACATTATCGAATTGCGTTCGTAAATTTTATAAATGTTGTAATAATTTTACCTTTTATCCAAATTTTCTGTCAATAAAACAGGTGTTCCAATTTTTTATATGGAACACCTTCGTCATTATGCCCATTAGTCCCCAGGCACTTCTATTTTTTTCTTTTCTGTTTCTTTTTTCCATTTAAAAATCTTATTTAAATATTTGTAAATAGTTTTGCTTTCTTTGGCCATAAGCGGACCCGCTATCGCCAAAATAAGAACATATAAAGCTGTAAAAGGAGTTAGGATCGTATTCAATCCTGCAGTAACTCCTAAGTTTGCTACAATAATCGAAAACTCTCCACGAGCCATAATGGTTAAACCAATGTTAGTAGACGCCTTATGAGATAGCCCCGCTCTTCTACCAGAAATCATGCCCGCAACAAAATTCCCGATAATAGTTACTAAAGCAGCACCTAATGCTAACCAAATTGCATCCGCTAATGTTGATGGATCAATGCTTAATCCAAAACTGAAGAAGAAAATAGCTCCAAAGAAGTCTCTAAAAGGAACAACCAAATGTTCAATGCGATCCCGATGCTCTGTTTCAGAGAAAACTAAACCTAGTAATAGGGCACCGATTGCTTCAGCCACATGAAGGGTTTCTGAAAATCCGGCAACAAAAAACAATATGGCAAAAATCACGATGATGAAAATCTCGTCAGATTTTATATTTAACCATTTATTTAGTAATGGAGCACCTTTTCGGGCAATAATAAAAAACATGAGCATATAACCAACTGAAATAATTACAGACGTGAAAATACCGAGGAAAGAAGTAGTGCCCGCAAGTAATACACCTGACATGGTCGTTAAAAATAAAGCGAGGAAAATATCGTCAAATAAAATGATACCAAGGACTAGTTCTGTTTCTGGATTTGCTGTTCTTTTTAAATCAACAAGAACTTTCGCCACAATGGCACTGGATGAAACACTAAGAAGTCCAGCAATAATCAGGGCTTCGATCCATGGCATACCGACTATGAAACCATATAAAAGTCCCAAAACAAAATTAATAGCTACATAGATACTGCCACCTACCACTATGTTTCGTCCTGATTTCATTAGTTTGCCGACCGAAAATTCTAGCCCTAAATAGAATAGTAGAAATAATACACCAATTCTTCCTAAAAATGTAATAATAGCATTACTTTCAATAAAGGTTAGATCAATGATCCCTATCTGTGGGGCATGTGGACCCACTAACATCCCTAAAATGATTAAAAATGGGATAATGGAAAACTTCAGCTTGTTTGCAATAATGGATCCAAATGCCACAAGGATAAGAGCCGTGCCGACTTCCAATACTAGATCATTCATCTATACTCCTCCCCCCTTACTAGATAATAGTTGACTAATTAATTCCTTTATTTGGTGTCTCTCCCCTGAAAAGACTAATGTGTCACCTACCTCAATAACCGTTTCAGGACCTGGGTTATGCGTTTTTTTAGTGCTCTTTTTCTTAATGGCGATCACGGTAACGCCAAAGTTATTTCGAATATCAATTTCTCCAATTGTTTTATTAACTGCCGGTGCATTAGGTTCAACTTGAAACCATTCTATTAATAAATCATCAAAAGCAAAGTCAACCGTTTCTAATGCTTTAGGTTTATAGGACATGCCACCTAAGATTCCTGCAATTTGTCTAGCTTCAGAATCAGATAATGTAACATTGCTAACCACTTCATCTTGATCTTCTGAATCAAAATGATAGATTTCTCGTCGGCCATCATCATGGATAACAATCACTATTTTTTCTTGATTCTTTGTTGTAATTTCAAACTTACATCCAATACCTGGAAGTTCCCTTTCTCTAATATTCATGATTAAAATCCTCCTTTTATCATTTAGGTTTGGTTTTATTCTTAAAGGTTTACATCAATTTCTGTTCGAATTTTTTCATCTTTAGAAATTCCAAGATACTTAAGAGTTTCTGATGGAGTAGCATGATTAAAATATTTTTGAAGCAATGATATGGCAACTCCGCGTTTATAGGCATGATAACCAAAAGTTTTCCGCATTGAATTCGTTCCAATTTTCCCCTTTATACCAACGGCTTCTGCAGCTTGATGAATGATACGGTAGGCCTGTTGCCGGGTAATCGGTTTTTGTGTTTTTGAGGACTTAAATAAATAATCATCTTTGTTTAAATGACTAGCTTCAATAAAATGAAGGACAGCCTTTTTTACTTTTTGATTCAGATAAATTTCTTTAGGACTTTTCAATTCATTACTTGTAAGCAACAAAAATTCCTTTACACAGTTTTCGTTCTCTAGAACATCACCTACCTTAATGTCTAATAGCTCATTAATCTTTAGGCCTGTATTAATTCCGAATACAAAGAGAACATAATCTCTTTCAGAATGCTTTTTTAAATATCTTTTCATGGAATTAATTTGCTTGATGTCTCTTAGAGCCTCAACATACTCCATCTAATAGCTCCCCTTAAACCCATGTTACTTAATATAAGTATACAATATGATTATGTAACATTCAAACAAAATACTTTCGCCTTATTATTGGCCAAAAAAGCAACAATTAAACAGTCTTCTTCCTGTGATATTTTGTGGTTTAACAAAAAAAGGTGTCAGTCCCCGCAAACAGTTGTCTGACACCTTTTCTATATATATCTACTTTTCACCCAAACTGATCTTGGAAGCTTTTTCATAATCAGCTGTCACGAACTACTAGAACAGCCTGCCGCTGCTTCTAAGCATCCATCCGCAGCCAATCATCAATACAGATAAGAATAGCATTTTTTAAAAGATACCATCATTGCAGTCCTTGTGACCTCAAAGGAACACAATTTTTAATCTCTTTCAAGTAACTCAGCACCAGCGATTCCTGGATGAGTCATTTCATATGGGTCTAAAATCAAATTAAGCTCTTCTTCCGTAAGAATATCATATTTCAAACATAGATCCCGGATAGGTGCGCCGCTCAAAATCGCTTCTCTTGCAATGCGGGCTGCTTCTTCGTACCCAATATGTGGATTAACCGCTGTAATGACGCCAACACTCTTCTCCACATACTCTTTTAATCTTTCTTCATTCGCTTTAATCCCTTTTACACAATGGTCAGTAAAAGTACGGAAGGCATTATTCATAATGCTGATTGATTGCAGCAAATTAAATACAAGAACCGGCTCCATTACATTTAGTTCAAGCTGTCCTGCTTCAGATGCAAGGCAGATCGTATGATCATTACCGATAACTTGGAATGCTACCTGATTGATCAATTCCGCCATTACCGGATTTACTTTACCAGGCATAATGGAAGATCCTGGCTGTCTAGCTGGTAATGAGATTTCCCCTAAACCAGCTCTTGGACCAGAGGCCATTAAACGCAGGTCATTGGCAATTTTGGACATATTGATCATACAAACCTTCAATGCCGCTGATACCTCTGTATAAGCATCTGTATTTTGAGTGGCATCTACCAAATGCTCAGCACCCACTAGTGGCATTCCACTAATGTCTGCAAGATATTTAACTACTAATTCAATATAGCGCGGATCCGCATTTAAACCGGTTCCAACCGCTGTTGCTCCCATATTCAATTCATATAAATGCTGACGTGATTGTTTGATTCTCTTAATATCTCGTTCAATGACACGGCTGTAGGCTTCAAATTCTTGGCCTAGACGAATTGGAACAGCATCCTGCAAGTGGGTGCGTCCCATTTTAATTACATGATTAAATTCCTCAGCCTTTTGCTTAAAAACAGAATGCATATCTTCCATTGTATTTAATAATTTTTCCAATAACTTTAACGTAGCAATATGGATGGCTGTTGGAAAAGAATCATTCGTTGATTGTGACATATTGACATGGGTGTTTGGACTGCAGTGGAAATAGTCTCCCTTTTCTTTCCCCATGATTTCAATGGCACGGTTAGCCAACACTTCATTTACATTCATATTAAGGGATGTTCCTGCACCACCCTGGATTGGATCAACGATAATTTGGTCGTGCCATTTCCCTTCAATCATTTCATCTGCCGCTTTTACAATTGCTTCTCCAATCCCGGGGTAGAGACGTTTAACATCCATGTTTGCAAGCGCTGCTGCTTTTTTCACCATTGCCATTGCCTTAATTAATTCTTCATGGATTCGATAACCAGTGATCGGAAAGTTTTCTACGGCACGGAGAGTTTGTACTCCGTAATAGGCATCTGCTGGAACTTCTTTTGTTCCTAAGAAATCCTTTTCAATTCTCATTTGATTTTTGGTGTTTAACATCTTACTTTCTCTCCTCTATATCGACGGTCGTTGATGTAACATGTTTTGATTAATGAGTCCGTCCTCATTATACACTAAGATTATAACATCAACTAGAATGTCTTCGAATGGTTTTGTCTGGAAATGCAACAATTTAAAATAGTCTACATACCTTATTCCTATAAATCTTCCATTTAAATGGTTAGCGCTTACAAACATCCAATACTTTCCCACAAAAAAACCAGTGCTTTTACACATTGCACTGGTTAATAGATGTGAATGATTCTTTTGTTTCTCCGCCAACTCCCCAATATTTTTTTGGGATGGTTTGGACAAGGACACGGACTTGTTCGGGCTTTACGTCTAAGCATTTTACCGTTGATTGGGTTAGTTCAGCTATCAGTTCTCTGATTTGATCGTCCGTTCTGCCTTCTAAGATTTGTACTTGTATGATCGGCATATCTTGCTCTCCTCTATATTTCAGTAAAACTAATAAACTATTTACTAGATTTACAACTGAATGAAACACTACCTAATTCATCAAACTGCACCAAAATGCTATCATTAGGCGCAAAAGAAATCGCCTCAGAAATAGCCCCGCTTAGTATAATATCCCCTTTTTTAATCCCTTTTCCCACTTCTCCTAACTTATTGACTAACCAAGCGACAGATTCTGCAGGATGCCCCAACACCGCCGCACTTGAACTAGTTTGAGCAATCTCACCGTTCTTTGACATCATCATACCCACGTCTGCCAAATTTAAGGTGTTAGGTGATACCCACTTGCTGCCAACAACAAATTTGGATGAGGAGCAATTATCAGCAATCACATCGGCTAGAGTAAACTTAAAGTTTATATAGCGGCTGTCGATAATTTCTATAGCAGGCGCAACATACTTAGTTACTCTAAGAACATCCTCAGCAGTCACATTGGTCCCCTGGAAATCTTCTCCGATCATAAAAGCAATCTCCGGCTCTGCCTTCGGATGGATCAATTCCTGAAAATCTATTGGTTCCCATTCCAATGTCAGCATATCATCGGTTAGATACCCATAAATTGCCTCATGAACTCCCATCATTTCTTGCTTCGCCTTACTGGTAAGACCAATCTTTAAACCGATTCGGCGACAGCCATCCTCTTCTCGTTTTTGAATTAGTTTTTCCTGTATTCGGTAGGCTTCTTCCAAATTCAGCTCTGGATATTGATCCGTAATCTTTTCTACTTCACGTCTCTCTTTTTCAGCAGAATATAAATAGCCTACTATTTTATTATCAATGCCCTTTGTTAATGGCATCTGCAATACCTCCATTTTGAGTACATGACCACAGCTTTGATTTTTGTCATTTTCTTTCCTTCTTTACTCAAAAATTACTGATACAGAACCAAGCTTCCCAAAATGAGCAGAAATTTGGTCCCCTTTTTGGACTGTAAGTGCGGCGGATAACGCTCCTGGGAGAATGAGTTCTCCTGCCTTCAGAGTGATGTCAAATTCTGATAATTTATTAGCCAACCAGGCAATGGCATGGGCTGGGTGACCAAGTGCAGCCGCTCCTGCCCCCGTGGCAACCATTTCCCCGTTTTTATACAGAACCATTCCAACTGTCCGCAAATCGATTCCTTCAATTTTGGTCAATTGGCTTCCTGTTACCACTTTTGCAGATGAACCGTTATCAGCAACTGTATCTACTAATTGAATCTTCCATTCTTCAATTCGGCTGTCGATGATTTCGAGCGTTGGCACGACATATTTGGTGGCCATCAATACATCTAAATAAGTAATTTTCGGCCCCTTTAAATCCTCCCCTAAAATAAACCCAATCTCTGCTTCCACCTTAGGGCTTAGGAGTTCATTGGTTTTTATGATACTGTTGTCTTCTATCTTCATGTCATCAAATAAATGACCATAATCTGGTTCGTTCACACCCAGCATCTTCTGCATAGCTACACTTGTTAGCCCCACCTTCTTTCCAATGACTTTACGTCCTTCACTAACTTTTCTACTCATTACTCCAAGCTGCACCATGTAGGCATCCTTTACCGTTAGTTCAGGATACGTTTGAGTTAATGGAGCTATAGCCTTTCTATTGCGTTCTGCCATAAAAAGATTGTCAGCAATCTGCTCTAATAGTAGATTCATATCCTCACTCTTTCTCTAGAAAACTATCGCTATCAGTGCAAGACAGCATTTCTTGTTTTATAACTTTAAAGTGATTGTCTTTGCTTCCGTATAAAATTCAAAGCTGTGGCGTCCACCTTCCCGGCCGATGCCGCTTGCTTTTGCTCCACCAAATGGCGTTCGTAAATCCCGGTAATACCAGCAATTGATCCATAGCAATCCGGAATTGACCTTAGCAGCTACCCGATGTGCCCGACGAAGGTCATTCGTCCATACGACTCCTGCCAAGCCATAAATAGAATCATTGGCAATACGTATGGCCTCTTCCTCCGTTTTAAATGGAATAACAACTAAGACAGGACCAAAGATTTCCTCTTGAGCAACCCTCATTTTATTATCGACATCATAAAGAACCGTCGGCTCATAGAAATTGCCTTCTCCAAGCTCATGGATTCTCTTTCCACCGATTGCTAGCTTTGCCCCTTCAGAAAGTCCGATTTGAACATATTGATCTACTGTTTCAAGATGGCTCCTAGAAACCAATGCTCCCATATCCGTTTCTTCACTTAACGGGTTTCCAACCTTTATATTTCGAACGGCTGCAACAAATTTTTCAAGGAACAAGTCATAAATGCTCTCCTGAACGAGAAGGCGAGATCCAGCTAGGCAGATTTCTCCTTGATTTCTAAAAATCGCTTCGATCGATCCGGCAACTGCCTCATCTAAGTCCGCATCCTCAAAAACAATATTGGCTGATTTTCCGCCAAGTTCTAGGGAAACCGGGATTAATTGAGAAGCTGCATTTTGCATAACCGTCTTGCCGGTTGTACTGTCCCCTACAAAAGAAATACGCCGTACAGATGGATGGTTGGTCATAGCAGTCCCCACGGTCCCTCCAGGACCTGTAATAATATTTAATACCCCAGGAGGTAGGCCAGCTTCATTGGCAATTTCTCCAAGCATGACAGCACTTAAAGGCGTATAGGAGGCGGGCTTAACAACCACTGTATTCCCCGCTGCCATGGCAGCAGAAGCCTTCCAGGTCATCTGCATAAAAGGAAGATTCCACGGTATGATTAAGCTTGTCACTCCGGCAGGCGCATACTTGGCATAAGACATATACTTTGATTGATCATAATGTTCATGATGGATATAATTGGCCATTTCTGCGAAAAAACGCAGATTGGCGGCCGCCCTCGGGATATCGAACCCTCGGCTCTCTTTAATCGGCTTTCCAACATCAAGGGTTTCCACCAAAGCCAGTTCATCCACTCGCTCCATAATCAGGTCAGACATTTTGCACAAAATCTTAGACCTTTCAGAGACTGGCATTTCGCTCCAAACACCACTTTCAAAGGTCTGCTGGGCCACTTCAATCGCATATTTTGTATCTTCTACACTTGCCTCCGCAACGGAAGCAAGTTTTTTATTCGTTGCAGGATCAATCGTATCAAAGGTTTTCCCTGAAAAAGCTTCCCGATATTCCCCGTTAATGAAGAGCTTTGCGTCTTTTATGACCTGCTGCTTAGTTAAGTTCATCTATATCGCCTCCTGCTCCTCTACTTCTAACACCATTTCCACTTCTACTGCATTATTTAATGGAAGCTGTGCCAATCCAACAGCGGACCTTCCATGCCTACCCTTTTCACCAAATACTTGAATAAGTAAATCAGATGCTCCATTCATCACTTTCGGCTGATCAGTAAAATCTGGGGTACTATTCACAAAACCTAGTACTTTTACAATCCGCTTTACCTTGCTTAAATCTCCCAATTCATGTTTGACCACGCTCAGCAGGTTTAACATACATTGTCTAGCTGCCAAATAACCTGTTTCAATGGAAACATCTTTCCCCAACTGACCACGGTATTCATCTGTCCCTTGTCCGGAGGTGAAAAGCAAATTTCCTGTACGTACACAGCTGACATAATTGCCGGCTGCCGGCCGGAGAGGAGGCAATGTTAATCCTAGTTCCACTAATCGCTCCTCCGGTGTAATCGTATGATTTTTCATCTCACTCACACCCCTGCTTTTACCGGTATATTCAAAAACCGCAGTGCATTTTTTCCAAGCATAGCTTCAGTTTGTTCATTGGTCAGTCCTAGTGTTTCATCAATGACCTTACCCGGCGGTACCTCTCTTAAGAGAAATGGATAATCAGATCCCATAATAATTTTTTCGTGGCCAAAGTTGCTTAACAAATAATTGAGATTGATAGGATCATTCACCAAGGAATCAAAATAAAAATTCTTTGCGTAATAGCTTGGTGGATGGTTCAGTAATCGTAAATGTGGCCAGACTTTCCAGCCTTGGTCAAGACGCGGCAGCAAGTATGGCAAAGACCCGCCACCGTGTGCAAAACAAATTTTCAGCTTTGGAAATCTTTCAATCACACCGCCTAAAATAAGGCTTGCTCCTGCAAGTGCCGTTTCACTCGGCATACCGACTGTGTACATCAAATTATGGCGGGGCATCCGCTCTTTACCCAATGTTTCCCATGGATGGATGAAAAGCGGAACTTCCCATTTTTCCGCCATCTCAAAAAACTCAATGAGAGTCGGAGCATCCAAATTGTTACCGTTTACATTTGTACCAATCTCAATTCCTTTTAATCCTAGCTCATGAATGCAGCGGTCCATTTCACGAATGGCTCTCTCCACATCCTGTAGTGGGACCGTCCCTAAACCGATAAATTTATCAGGATATTGATGTACGGTTTCCGCAATAAAATCGTTCTGAATCCGAGCCAAGATTTCTGCTTCCTCAGCAGGCGCCCAATAAGAGAAAGTGACTGGAATAGGGGATAATACTTGCATATCTACCGATTCGCGCTTCATATCGGAAATTCGTTTTTCCGGACTCCACACTTGGTCGGTTACCTCACGAAAAACTTTCCCGGCCACCATAATATTGGCACCACAGGCACAGGTCCTCTCCAGCTTCGGCCAGCGCTCACCCGTTAGATTCCGGGTTAGTTCCGTGAAATTCTCCGGAATGATATGAGTATGAAAATCTACTCGCATTGCCACTCACTCGCTTCTGGAGGCATGACATATCCGCAATTTTTACATGTCCTTAATTCTTCGCTACCGTTAAATCCTTCAATCGCTTCCTTTACCTGTACTTCAATGTTTGTTAACTGGATCGTTACGCGATGCATTTCATGATCACACTTATCACAGAACCATACAAAATCCTCCAATTCTCCTTCGGCACGATTTCGCTCAATCACTAAACCAATCGTATCGGCAACACGGTGTGGGGAATGAGGGACATTGGCTGGCAGTAGGAACATTTCTCCTTCCTTCACCTCTACCACTTCACGCTTTCCTTCATCATTAATGACTTCCACATAACAGCTACCTTTAATTTGATAAAAGATTTCTTCCGAAGGATCTACATGGAAATCACGTCTCTTATTTGGTCCGCCAAGTAGCATGACCATCAATTCAGCATCCTTCCAAATCACCTTATTATTTACAGGCGGCTTCAGCTCATCCTTGTGTTCTTCAATAAATTTCATAAGATTAATTGGTGAGAATTTACTTTTTACACTTTTCATTACTTATCTTCTCCCTTCGTTATTGGATCTTTATTTTACTTGGCTATAGTCAGCTTTTAATGCTTTCTGCATATGGACCACTTCTTCGGCTAATCGGGAAATTCTATCCAACAGGTCCGAATCAACAATTTCATTCTGTTTATTAAAATGATCATTATTTGCATAGACATAGCTTGGTGCGACAAAGGCCCGGAAAAATCCAGCAATCGGTTTTAATTGATTTTCAATGACCAAATAATGCTGATAAGTTCCTCCGTTTGCCACAAATCCCATCACTTTGTTTCTAAAATCATTTGGGTGGATTAGGTCGAACAGATTTTTTAATGCCCCAGTGATGGAACCTTGAAAAATAGGAGTTCCAATAATATAGAAATCAGCAGCAGACACCTTTTCAATAACCGTCCTCGTATCTTCTGAATAGGCAGAAAGACTGCGGCCATCACAAAACTGAATATCGTAGTCCATCAGGTCAAGATATTCCACCTCAATCTCCGGATGGTTTTGCTTCACTTCTTCCAACACTTTTTTAACGAGAATGCCAGTTTTTGCTCCTATAAGCGTGCCGGAAATTCCTACTAGTTTCATTTTCTTCTGACTCCTTTCCCAGCAGAAATCTTATTTTGCTGCCATTTCTTTTTTTAAAGTACTTACTTTTAGCGCTTCTTCCACCATATCCGGTGAATGCATACGTTTAAAATTATTGTAAAAAATCCCTCTTTTCCGGATCGGATCGCCAGTATAGTATCGTTCGTATTGAAGCAGACGCTGTCCAAACGCTTCTCCACATAAATCCCATGCCAGTTTAAACAGACTTACTCGGTCAAAAGAGGATACTCCTTCTCTTCCAACATAGTAATTTTCAATAGAATCTCTTAATTCTTCATTTTCAAAATCAGCGCCGGTTGGTGACATTAACAGCCCACCTGCACCGATAATTTGCAAGACTTCAATGGCACGGGGATACATTTTCGGAAGCAGTCCTCTGATCGTTTCAAGCGGTATATAAGCAGGCATCGCTTCCCCATGTTCGGTAATCGTATATTCCAGTTCCGCCACTCTTAGAAGGGCTCTAATCGATTCAAGCGATTGTGCTAATTCTCCTAAATCATTTTGGACATTCAAATAAACATCCACCCCGATAGAATCAGCAAGCTTCATGGCCACTTCTGTCGCAAATTGAAGCTTGATCAGCCCTCTGACTCCAGACTGATGGGCCGGCTGCTGTCCTGCACCCGTCATTGGATAAAGCAGATTCGCCGCTTCGACATTGTTATATAAAAATACTCGATCCCATGGAACAACGACATCATCAAAAACTAATAGGGCATCCATTTCCTCAAATCTTGATGCCAGCGGATGGTCAAACAATGAGCGGGTTCCATCCTGCATTGGTTCACGACAAATAATCCGGAGCCCCGGTGTGTCGATCGGAATCGCAAAGGCTAATGCGTAACGCTCATCTCCTGGTTTAAATCCTGGGAAGGAATAAATGATAACCTCATCCGTGATTGGGGCAAGGGTCGCCAGCATTTTTGCTCCCCGAACCACCAAACCATCTGGTGTTTCCTTAACAGCCCCTAGATGGGTAAACATATCTTTTTGCTCATGGGATGATTTACTGCGGTCATTTTGTGGGTTTATGATGGCATGGGTTAAAAATAAATCATTATCACGCAAGTACTTATAATAGTTTCGAATATTATCTGCCCAATTTTTATTGTATTTTTCAAAGAACCATGCATTATGGTACATGGAGGTAACTACGACATTTAAAAAGTCAGGTGTTCTACCCATTAAACCAAATGTTGCCTTAGCAAATGCTTCAAATACAGCTCTGCGCTTCATTAGATCCTCATAACTTTTTGGCACTAAAAAAGCGTTGTTCGCTCTTTCTCCTGTTTCTTCGCAAATATGAGTAATTTGTTCGCGATATTCTGGATCATGCTGCATATCATACAGCTTGGCAATTTCCAAGATCGGCTGTTTAAATACAGGCTCCTCAAAAACATTTGTCACTTTCCGTCCGGAAAGCCAAACTTCCGGCTTTCGTGATTTTAACCCCTCAATATATTGCGCCCCTGTTCTTACTCCCATAGGCAACCTCCTTCAAAAAAAATATCAGAAAATTCATAACTCAATTGTATTCCTTTCTTGTGAGCGTAACTGTAACCTAATTAACGTAATTTTTAATAAAATTTTTAAACAAATCAAAATAATCAAATAAATAGTGGTGTTCTATTTCTATTTCTACTATCATGATAGTGGAAAGGCAAATTGCTAGAATAAGGACCATTCATGAGCACTTTTGTATCCAATTTCATTTGGGGAGGTTATGAGATGGTTACTTTGTATGAGCATGTTTTTAATTGGGAGCCATATTTGCAATTTGGTACGAGGCAATTTTTTAAACGCAAGCAAACCATTTATTCACAAGGAACACCTGGTGACGGATTTTATTTTCTTCATAAAGGGTTAGTAAGAATCGTAAGCGTGAATGCCACTGGAAAAGAACGAATTTTAAACATCGTGATCCCGAACCAGCTGATGGGTGTTCAATCATTCGATCAAAAAGAACATTTCACCACAGCCATTGCGGTTCAAGATTCTATTGTCTATCATTTTTCCAATAGGAAATTCAAGCAACTTTTAAAGGAGAAACCAGAAATTGTACGAGTATTTTCTAGGACGGTTATTCATAAAATGAAAATTCTTTTAGATCGCATCAATTTGGATACGCTTACATCAGAACAAAAAATTGCTTTGCTACTCCACAATATTTGTTTTGAATTTCAGAATCTCGAAGTTCCCCTCAATCAGCAAGATATTGCCAGCTGTACAGGATTGACAAGAATCTCCGTATACAAAGTGTTAAAACAATGGAAAGAGAAAGGAATCATTGACATTATCAACAAGAAATACTATATAAAAAAACCAGATTTCTTTCGAAACCTGGTAAACTAATAATTTCTATATCAACATTCATCGTGAGCGATTGCTTTTATTTTCTCAACATCATTGATTAATATTTGACGGTTCTTTAATGTGATATAATTTTTTTGTTTCCATTTCTGAATGATCCGATTGATAGTTATCCTTGATGCGCCTAAATATTTAGCAAGGGAAGTTTGATTCATGGAAGCGCTTCCATTATTTTCATAAAAAAGCTTTAATAAATAATGAGCCATCTGCTGTTCTACTGGACAATCAATATGAGAGATGATTTCCGCTATGGTTCGAAATTTATAGATGAGTGAATTCGTATATATTTCTGCCGCTTCCGGGTGTCTGGCATAAATCGTTGCAGCTGCCTCGTCAGAGAAGTAGTATATGACAGACGGGCAGCCCGCAGCTGCACTAGTCAAATACGGTTCTTGATGAATGCCATGTTCACCAAATAACATCCCCTGCGGCACCACATTAATAATCCGTTCATCTCCCTTATCAGAAAGAAGAGTAATTTTGATTTCTCCCATGCTTAAATAAAAAAACCCTCTTCCCTTCTCCCCCTGACGGTAAATCACCTTATTCCTTTCCACTTCAAACCGCTGGCCATACTTCAAATAAGGTTCCCATTTGTAAAGAAGCTCTTTCATTCAATCACCTTTCTAAAAAGTTTTGTCTTTTTTTCGGGTGTTCATAAGCTGATGAATGGATGATGTACACGGTTACATGTTGTTTCTTCCTCCAATATACCATGGACTTTTTCCCTTGTAGCCCACTCTTTATAGATAAAGCCCTCTTGTATAAACAGCAGTAATCGTTTTAGCAATCTCTTCTACCGATTCTTGCCGTTCATTCCGCACGATATCCCAAAGATACATTTCGTTCATGAAAAACCATCCCCTTGCCACCAGTTCATGATTTAATTCCCTTCTTGCCAATCCATTTTCCTGTGCGTAGGATATATCTTTTGAAATCCGTTGAATAAATTTCTCACGGATTGATTTCCATTTCTCAGAAACAGCGGATGATATTCCAATAGCCTGTTCGAAAATTTGGAGCATACGGCGTTCCGTTTCGGCCATTTTCAAAAAAGAGTATGCTTGCTTTTGAATGATTTTCTCTGCTTCCTCTTTAGACTTAGGGTAAAAGGAAATTTCGGCAATTTCATAAAATTTCCCCATCACATCCTCCATTAAGACAATTAAAATATCTTCTTTTCCTTCAAAATGTACATAGGCTGTCCCATAGCCGACCTCTGCTTTTTTGATCATTTGCGAAATCGTTGCCTTTTGGAAACCTTCCTCCAAAAAGACCTCTTTTGCAGCTTCTAGTAATTTCTGCCGAGTCTTTATAGATCGTAGATGCCGTTTGTCCGTCACTTCTTTTTCCTTCATCTTCTTTATCTCCTCATTTGTTTTTTAAAAGATTAAGAAAGAACCGGAACTTCGTGATTTCCTATCATTAGAAAATCAGGGTAAATATAACATTAAAAATTTTCTGAATTATATTATTGACATAATGTCATATTCCTTGTTATGATGTCCCTTGAAAATATAACCGATGAACAGGAGGAAATCAATGGGTTAGGAAATTTTTCTGCTTTTCACAGAATCTATTATTTTGTAAGCGGTTCCACACAATTCATTTAAAATATGCCTTTGCGGCAAAAGGAGGAGCTCTATGGGGAATAAAAATCGTCAAGTCCATGGTCATAGTGGATCCGGTAATCAATTAAAGCGTGATTTAACCACGAGGCAGCTGACAATGATCGCGATGGGCTGTGCCATTGGTACTGGTTTATTTCTTGGGAGCGGACTAGCCATAAGTACAGCTGGACCTGGTGTGTTAATTAGTTATGCAATTGGTGCATTGATTGTCTTAATTTTAATGGGCTGTCTAGCTGAAATGACGGTCGCCCACCCTTCCACCGGGTCTTTCGGCTTTATTGCAGAAACGTATATTCATCCGATGGCCGGATATCTCGTCCGTTATTCATACTGGATTGCTAACGTATTAGCCGTTGGAGTGGAAGTAAGCGCAATTGCTATCTATATGAAATACTGGTTTCCAACAGTGCCAGGATTGGTTTGGATTTTATTCTTTGGAGCCGTACTCATATATGTGAATGCAACAAGTGTACATACTTTCGCTACGTTTGAGTATTGGTTTTCAATGATTAAAATTAGCGCAATTGTCGGCTTTATCCTTTTAGGTGCCTACGTTATATTTGGTGATACGTCCGGCACAAATATGGGACCTGAAAACCTAGTAAATGATGGGGGGTTTCTACCTTTTGGCTGGTCAGGCGTTTGGATTGCCATCTTTATCTCCCTCTTTAGTTTTTTAGGGACGGAATTGATTGCCGTTACTGCAGGTGAAGCAAAAGATCCGGATATTGCCGTACCAAAAGCATTGAAAGCAACTGTTTTTCGCCTGACTGTGTTTTATGTACTTACTCTTGCTCTTATGTTAATGATCGTTCCATGGAAATCGGCTGGAGTGGATAAAAGCCCGTTTGTAAAAGTAATGGAAATTTTAAATATCCCAGGCGCCTCCGGAATCATGAACTTTATTGTATTAACAGCCGCATTGTCTGCAATGAACAGCCAGTTATATGCATCAACGAGAATGATGTTTTCTTTATCCCAGTCCAAGTTTGCACCAGCCCTTTTCGGAAGTGTCAGTAAAAAAGGAGCTCCATTTGCAGCTCTTGCCGTTTCCGCAACAGGGATAGTCGTAGCAGCGGCTGTCAGCGCCCTATTCCCTAATACTTCCTATGCGTTTATGATGGGGATCTCCATGTTCGGAGCTATTTTTACTTGGTTAATGGTCTTTATCTCTCATTTATTTTTCAGAAAAGCATGGGAGCAAAAAGGTGGACGTAAGTTGCCGGTAAAAATGATTGGCTACCCATATTTAACCATTATTGGTGCCGTACTCCTTGTCAGTTTAATGCTCACTACATGGGTAACCGACTTCAAAATCTTACTTCAGTTCGGCATTCCTTGGCTTATCTTTTTATCCATCACTTACTTTTTTACGAATAAAAAAAAGGCTTTACACCATGAATCTGTCAACCAATTAAACAACTAAACGAATCAAGTAGATAGATAATGGATTCAAGTTAAAGGAGAAAAATTTAGAAAGCGGGGTATGAAACATGATGACTGAGAAACAAGCAGATACGAATGATAAAGTCCAAAATGGCCACCCTGGGCTCGAAAAAGAGATTCAAACCGATTTCCAAAAAGAAATGTCCTACGGCGATTATCTCCATCTTGACAAAATATTATCAAGCCAACATCGCCTTTCCGATCACCACGATGAAATGTTATTTATTATTATTCATCAAGCAAGCGAACTATGGATGAAGCTGATTCTTCATGAATTGAACGCAGCGATTCAATGTATTCTTCGCAACGATCTGGAACCTTCATTTAAAATGCTATCACGCGTTTCAAGAATCCAACAGCAATTGATCCAATCGTGGAGTGTGCTGACCACCATGACTCCTGCAGATTATATGCAGTTTCGTCATAAACTGGGCCATTCATCCGGATTCCAGTCTTATCAAAACCGTTTGATTGAGTTTGCTTTAGGGCAAAAAAATGCACACACACTCGCTGTTTATCGTCACCAATTTGAACTGTATGAACAATTGAATAAGGCACTTCATGAACCTAGTATTTATGATGCGGCAGTTTCTGCTCTTCATGCTCATGGGTTGCCTATAGATGAAACGGTACTTAATAGGGATTTTTCACAAAACTATGAACCAAATCCAAGTGTCCAAGAGGCATGGCTAACTGTTTATCGCAATACCGATCAATACTGGGATTTATATGAGCTGGCAGAAAAACTAGTAGACATCGGAAATCAGCAACAACTTTGGCGCTTTCATCATATGACGACGGTAGAACGGATCATTGGACATAAGAAAGGAACGGGCGGATCTTCAGGTGTTACTTATCTAAAAAGAGTAGTCGATCAGCAATTCTTCCCAGATCTCTTGAGCATAAGGACACTACTGTAATACACTAATAGATGGATAAAGTTAAAGATTAAGCGGCAGACGGATAATATTCATTCCGCGCCGCTTTTGTCTTAAATGGATGGAGGCTTTCAATCATGAATAAATGGATAGATATATCACAAAAGCTCACTAATGATATAGCTGTTTGGCCAGGGGATACGCCCTTCTGCTATAAAGTAAGCTGGAATATGGAAGAAAGCGGCTCTGTCAATGTCGGCGAAATTACGATGAGCACTCATACCGGCACACATATTGATGCCCCTTATCATTTCGATAATGAAGGAAAAAAGGTTATTGATCTAGATATCCAGTTGTATATTGGTCCGGCTCGTGTCGTTCATTTGCCTAATGTGAAGAGAATTGGGATTAAGGAATTATCTGAAGTGAATTTGGATGGGGTGACCAGATTATTGATTCGGACCGATAGTTGGCAAAATCGCAAGGAGTTTCCTCAATCAATACCACCTGTTGAACCAGAACTAGCTGCCTACCTTTCCGAAAACGGAGTGCGGCTGCTTGGACTGGATTTACCATCTGTGGATTCACTGGATAGTAAAGAGTTACCTGCCCATCATGAACTGAACCGTTTTGGTATTCATATTTTAGAAGGACTTGTATTAGACGAAATTGAGCCAGGAGATTACGAGCTTGCAGCCCTTCCACTTCCATTAGTCGAAGCAGACGGAAGTCCGGTTCGAGCGGTGATAAGGAAATTGGGTTAAAAAATAGCCAGTCCCTTAAAAAAGGCTTCTTAGAGGATGGGAACCTACTTAGGAGCATGAGGAGGAGAGGCTCTGCGACGCCTCCGTGGTTAGAACGGAAATCAATACAAGGCTTAGAGTAAACAAAAAGAGGGTTTCCTAAAAATGATACTTTTGGGAAACCCTCTATTTCTATTCATGTTCTCAATAAGACTTGTAAACGAAACATTTGTCTCCATTCTTCTCCTTTTAGATCCCTCTTCCCAAAAAAGAGCTGCCGAAGCAACTCTTTTTCTTATTACAAAAATTTGTTTATTTCCGTCACAAGTGTCTTTAACGCTTCCCCTTGTTGTGACGCCTTCATTTTCCCGCGAATTTCTTCCTCTTTTGCCTCAAGCATTTCTAAATGTTTAATGAGCGATTCACTAGTCAGATTTTCTTCTTCTAATGTGAGGGAGAACCCTTTTTCCTCAAAAGCTTGGGCGTTTAAAATTTGATCGCCTCTACTTTGCTTAAGCCCAAGCGGGATAATCAACATCGGAATGTTTAATGCCAAAAATTCAAAAATTGCATTAGAACCACCCCTAGTGATTACCAAATCAGTAGCTGCCAATATATCAGATAATTCCTCATGAACATATTCAAACTGTTTGTATCCGGATATGTCAGCTAAGCTTTCATCCACATTGTTTTTACCGCATAAATGAACAATTTGATACTTTTCTGTCAGCTGTGATAATGCTTCTCTGACGGCTTCATTAATCCTTTTTGCTCCTAAGCTACCGCCCATGATCGTCAAAATCGGCCGTCTTTGATCAAATCCCAGGAACCTTCGTCCTCTTTCCGCTGATCCGCTCAAAACCTCTTTACGAATCGGTGATCCAATTGCCTTGACTTTATTTTTCGGGAAAAATTTTTCCGTCTCCTCAAACGATGTAAAGATTTTTGTTGCAAACCGTTGCGAGATTTTATTGGCCAGACCAGGTGTCATATCACTTTCATGAATAAAAATAGGGATTTTTAAAGATCTAGCCGCAATTATGACCGGGACGGAGACAAATCCCCCTTTTGAAAAAACTAAATCTGGCTTCAGTTTCTTTAAAATCCTTCTAGCATCCAAGCAGCCTTTGAGAACTCGAAAAATATCAATGACATTTTCAAAATCGATATATCGTCTCAGCTTTCCGCTACTAATACTATGATAAGGGATGTTGATTTTTCTGATTAATTCCTTTTCAATTCCCTTTTTTGAACCAATATAATGAATATTCCAATCGTCTTTTATTTCATTAATAACGGCTAGGTTTGGTGTCACATGTCCTGCAGAACCCCCGCCAGTAAATACAATTGTCTTTTTCGCCATACTTCCTCCAAATATGATTACTTTTTTTATGCATTATTTAATTATATGAAAAAAAAGCTGACAATTCCATATCATTACACTTTACCAACTTAAAACACTAGCAGATAAGACTCTATCGTTAGACATATCTCAAAAAAATTAGGGACTTTCATTGGAAGTCCCATCCTTTTTTCATTTCTACCTTATCCGGCCGCCGCACGCAAATGTCGTGTAAACTTTCATTGCATTGTACATTAATGCTGCTTTTCTTCCTTTATCTGTGTAAGGATTCCTCTTATGATAGAGACAATTCATAAACTCATAGTCACACTGACAACGATCAATACCGCTTCGAAGACATTGATCATGTTTCATACAACAGGCATCTACATCGTTTATCGGTGCCCCCGGCCCACTGCAGCCTGGGCCACACCAGTTGTAACCGGGAAAAACACAAAAACGAAATGGGCTTTTTCTCCCTCTTCCCTTCAAAATGATCACCTCTTTCCATGAAAAGCTCCTATACTATTAAATTATGTAAAAGGAGAGAAATCGAATGGGACATGTACCCTTTGGCCAAAAGTTGATGGAGGACACTAGACAAAATCTTTTCGCATGTATCCTTTTCTGTAAAGAAGCGTAATAGTCCATTGCTAACCTCCTTTTCAACCTTTCGTACACAAAAGACACTTCTACTTACATATTTTGGTGAATGATAAAAATACTTAACTATTAAATTTATTTCATATATCATTATTTACGAGCGTTTCGAATCTAAGACATTTCAAATCCTAAATAGGCAGGTGCTATAATTTGTTAGAAAAATTCTCGGTTTATATGACTTCATTTCAACAAGAAAGATACGTACGAGTTTATTTACCAGAAAATTATGGCAATACAGATAAAAGATACCCCGTCTTGTATATGCATGATGGGCAAAATGTGTTTGAAGATGAGGACGCACTAAAAGGAGTTTCATTACGTTTAAAAGATTATCTAGAACAAACTAAATTAGAACTGATCGTGGTAGGTATTGATCTAAATCCCGAAGGAGAGGAACGGATCAATGAATACTGCCCATGGAAGCATGGAGAATTAAGCAAGCAAATTTTAGGATATGAAAGTACAGCTGGCGGTAATGGTGAAGCCTATTTAGATTTTATCGTCCATGAATTAAAGCCATTAATCGACCGAAAGTACCGGACAATAAGCTATGAAACTGCGATGGCCGGCATTTCATTGGGGGGACTTATCACTACATATGCTGCTTGTCGTTACCCGCATCTTTTTAAAAAAATTGCCGTCTTATCTCCAGCCTATTTCCGTAATCAGGAGGAAATTGAAAAATTGATCCAACAATCCGATCTGTCCAGCATTGAAAAATTTTATATGGATATCGGAACAAATGAAGTTCCAGGAGATGACGCCTCTAGTAAACTTTTCTTGGATCTTAGCAAAAGAGTCTTTGACCTATTAGACAACAAAATCGAAGATGCGAAGTTTCAACAAGTAGAAAAGGCAGAACATCACTATTCTTTTTTCAAAGAAAGAATTCCGAATATTTTTACCTATTTATTTTTGGAATAATGATAATGGTTGAAATAGGCCTTTCAGCGGGTTGTCACTTTCATATGTTATAATGAAGGGGAAATAGGAGTAAAGGCTCATCTAAGGTGAAGGGTATGTTTATACAACGTAGTATTGTAAAATTTATCTATATTATCATTGGATTAATCTCATTGGGCCTTGGTGTGGTGGGAATCGTTTTACCCGTCGTACCGACGACTCCCCTCCTGCTATTGGCTTCGTTCTGCTTTATGAAAGGATCGAAACGCTTTGAGACTTGGTTTAAGGGCACGAACCTATACAAGCGCCATTTGGAAACCTTTGTTCGGGAAAAATCGATGACCTTAAAGCAAAAGGTGACCTTAATGCTCTTTTCTGATGCAATGATTGCCATCCCACTATTTTTACATGATAGCTACATCATCAAAATAGTACTAGTGCTGATTATTATTTATAAGTATTATTATTTCATTTTTAAGATTAAAACCGTACCGGGTAAGAATGCAAAAGTTGAAGGCAATCAATGAAAAAAGACAAATGGGTTCCTGGCCTTTTTATTTCCATTATCTTAAGGATAGGATCGTTTGATGGGCGAATTTGACCATTTCTTTCTGACTCACTCTTTACATTGGCAAATAGTAAAGCTTCCCTTCTTTTTAACGGGCAGTACTGATGATTGGTGCAACAGGAGGCCCCGCTCTCTAATTTAATAAAGGAGGCTGTAAAATGAAGAAGCTCCCTTTTAGTTTTTTGCTTTTGTGCCTCTGGCTAATCGGCTGCACCACACATTCTAAACCCGGGATTGAGGGGTACGTGGTAAAAAAAGAAAGTGGCAGGATTCTCGTGGTTGCCTCAGAATCTGAGGATTTTAGTTCAACTGATGGTCTCAAAGAATTTTATCCTGCGATTTGGTTTTCTCATGCTTCAAATAAAGCAGATGTCGGGGATAAAGTACAAATTTGGTTTGATGTGGTAATGGAATCCTATCCGGGACAGGCGGAAGCAGAAAAAGTGTCGGTCCTTCCTAGCAAAAAACCAAAAGACGCAGACCTGACCGAATCAGACGCTATTCGAAAAGCATTGGCATCAAAAGAATTCATTCTCTCCAATGTTCCAGCTGTTAAATCAGTGACTTATCAATCAAAAACAGATCATTGGGAAATTACCATCCATTCTGGTGAATCCGAAGTAATGGTCCAAATAAAGGATAAATAGAAAAGCGAAAGCCCTCTCGCTGCTAAGGTGCTTATGCTAGTCAGTTCTTGATGTCACCAAAATACTTTCTTGGCATAGAAAAAACGCTTGGCCACCCAAGCGTTTTTTCTATGAACCTATCAGCTCTTCTACGGTTACGAACTCGTATCCTTCATTTGATAACTCCTGTAAAATTCCTTCTATCGCTTTCAACTCTTCTGCAGAATCACCATACCAAGGATGCAACAAGATAATGGAACCCGGTTTAATATTTTCCTTTACATATTTAATCTTGTCTGATGCAGAAGTAAAGTAGCTGTCTGGCTCGAGATTCCATAATATCGTCTTCCGATCATGTTTTTTTAAATAATAAGGCAGTCCGACAAGCTTTTTTCCATACGGCGGACGAAAAACAATTTCCCCTTTATACCCTGCTTCACGGATCAAGCGGTCTGTTTTCTCAATCTCTTCTTTAATAAATGATGGAGTTTTAAAGACCATGCGATCATGTGAATAAGTATGATTTCCTAACTGATGCCCTTCCTCTACTAATTTCTTCGCTTCTTCGGGATACTTTTCTATGTCAGCACCAATTAGAAAAAATGTTGCCTTGGCATGATATTTTTCCAAAAGGGGCAGCAGATCCGGATTTTTGTTCGTCGGTCCATCATCAAATGTCAGTGCAACCACCTTCTGATCGGTTTCAACCTTGTTGATCAAATCCCCGAATAATTGATAAGTTCTCGAATTCATTAATTGATTGATGCTAAAAAGTAAAAGAACAAAGAGTAGAATCCCTATTCCGCTTAAGATCCATTTCCTTTTCATCATAACAACCAACTTCTATTTAGATTTACATTAAAACGGTTTTAAAATCATTAAGGCAATAATAATCATAATAATAAAATTCTCGAGGTTTTCATACATAAAAAGCTCTTTTGATAATTTCCAGTATTCCTCCGGTATCTCCTCACCTTGATGAGATTCAAGCATCGCTTTAATCGGTTTGGATCTAGGAGATAACATAACTGGTCCGATAGCTAGGGCGATGAGAAAGAGGATCAAACTCGTGACATACCATCCCTGCCGGAACAGAGCTGGGTTTAAAAGACCTAAGCCCAAGCCAGAAACAAGCAATAATGTGCCGCCAATCATTACAAAAATATGCAAACGATGTCTGATAGCATAAGAATGACGTAATTCGGTCATTGTTTTTCCGGATTTCACAACAGTTGTTAAAATAAATCCCGGCCCTACCCCCATTATCGCTGAAAATATATGTATAAATACAAGAAATTTATATAAAGTCATATCCATTAAGCCTCCAATCCTGTACAAAATTATTTTAGCATACTCTTATTTTATAAGATAAAAAGCATTGTTACATATTTTTGTCCTTTACTATCAAAACCACCTCATTGAAAAAAAGAGAAATTTGTCCAAGCACTTTTTTCGTACAAGCATATTTTATTCATTATAAGGAAGAAGGGAGGGAATAACGTGTCAAAAGAAAGAAGAGGATTTAATGATTTTCATGATGATGTGCTAGGCGTGAGTGATGAGAGAAGAAGACGAGTTGTGATTGATGCAGATCGGGTGATTATCCGTGCTGACAAAGTCATTATTGAGAATGAGGACAGAAGAGATCATGACCGCGATCACGACAGAAGAGACCACCATAGAAGAGGATTTTCATGGATCTAATCTTTTAATGTGCCTCATATAGGCTGTGAAGGAACCCCATTTCCAACACAGCCTCTTATTCAATGTCTATCACATAATAATTTTATATACCAGTACCTCCTTTCTTACAGAAACAAACTTCATTTTCTTGAAATAGCATGAGCAGGTTTTTATGTGTTGATCTTAATATTTAATTTTTATATATAAAGCTTGTTTAGAAATTCTATGAAAGGTATTCTCTCTTTCTCTCCTTATTTTTTCTCTTCAAAAGCCTAATGGACAGACTATATTAATATTTATATTAAATAAAAAAGGAGCTTGCATCAGCGAGCTCCTTTTGCCTATCTATACTTCTTCACTTTTTTTCAACATGGTTGCTCCTTTAAAAAGCGGCACCAAGAAAAAGATTCCTACTACAAATAAAAGCGCAGATCCTTCATACATGGTTACAAGTGAAAGTTTTTGCTTCAGCCAGCCGCTAGCAGTCATGGTAATAACCATGGCTCCCATAAACATTGGGCTTAAAATCCCGTTTACCCGGCCAATGAAAGCTGCTTCGGTATTCTTTAAAATCATTGTATTGATACCAATATGAATGCAAGGCATGAATAGACCGGTGATAAACTGTACGGCCATTGTAAGCCAAAACATTTCAGATATACCATACACAATAAATCCAATCGCATTCACGGCCAAACCTAAGGCGAGCAAAATTTGCGGAGGTGTCTTTTTCGCTAACCCAACCGTCAAACCGCCTCCAAGGATCATTCCAGTACCAAACGCTGCCATTAACCATTGCAATTGTTCCTTCGGTAGGCCAAGCTGTTCCGTAACGAGGAAAACAGCAAGTGGCTGAGTAAGTCCGATCGCCAATCCCGCTGCAGCAAAAGTCCCGCCAAGTAGTGATAATGCACGGCTATTCAAAACATATTTAAACCCAGCTTTCATTTCCTGCCAGATCGTAGTCTTCTCTTTCTTTTCTTCTACCTCAAAATCAGCCGGAAGCAAGAACAAGATACCAGCAGAAATCAAGAAGGCAACACCCATAATGGCAATCGCTGTGTTAATGCCATATTGCTGATAAACAAATGTTCCGAGAACCGGACCAAGAATCATAAATAATGCAAACAGTGTTTGATAGATGGACATCCCCATCTGAATCAGCTCTTCTGGAACATGCAATTTAAATAGCTTCATTCCTGATGGCTGAGAGAACTGTGACAGAATGGAAGAAACAAGAGTTGCGAAGAAAATCGCCTTCCAGCTTCCAAATACAAGAGTAAGCAATACGATAAAAATTGATACTGCACTTAGAAAATCACACCAGATCATCGTCCGTTTTGGACGCCAGCGGTCCGCAAAAGTACCCCCAATAAAGGAAAACAAGAAAATCGGGGCAAATTCAGCTACTGAAATGAGTGACACAGCAACTGGATTTTCATTGGTTTTCTCCACCACAAATAACAAGATGGAGTAATTGCGAACCCAAATTCCGATTTGTAGGAATAACGTTGATAATAAGATAACTTGTATGACTCGATTGCGGAACAATGTTCCCATGGTCAATTCTGTTTTAGTTTGTTCCATAAAAAAACCTCCTTTTTCCACATCTGGATAGGAGGTAAAACAGGCACCAAAAAATCAAGGTACATCTGTGTACCTTGTTCTCGTCATATTAAAAAAGCCTGCACTAATCCTATCCAGAATAAATATCCGTGTTATATACGAATGCTCTTCTTAAAATAGGATTAGTTGTTCATCGGCTTTATATCCACCCTTCTATTATTCGTATACTCCATAATAATTTAATTGAAGAAGAAATGCAAGTATTATTTTTTGAATGAAGAAAAAAATTTTATTTTTATTATCCCCGAGATTACCTACTCTTCTCGAGTCCATTATTATCAGTTTCTATCATATAAAAACAGAATGGTGATTGATGACGAGTAGTTCTCCCAAAAAAAAAATAATAAAAATGCCAAGTCAAATTATGAATTTTCATAATATACATAGTAATATTAAGTATATATTAGACAAGCATGGAGTGATGATCGTGGAACCGAAATGGCTGGAATGGGCCAAGCAGCTCCAGTCCATAGCCCAAGTTGGATTAACCTATTCAAAAGATGTATATGACCTGGAGCGGTTTGAGGCCATTCGTAAGTTAAGTGTGGAAATTTTAAGTCATTATACAAAAATGGATCAAACCGTCATCAAAGATTTGTTTGCCAATGAGACCGGGTATGCCACTCCAAAGGTAGACATCCGGGCGGTCGTTTTTAAGGACGGAAAAATTCTAATGGTACGTGAAAAAATGGATGGTGGCTGGGCACTACCCGGTGGATGGGCGGATATCGGCCTAACACCTGGAGAGGTGGCCGTAAAAGAAGTGAAGGAAGAGGCAGGATTCGATGTGAAAGCAGTAAAACTGCTGGCTGTCGCAGATAATAAATGCCATCCACATCCTCCATCTCCCTACCATATTTATAAAATGTTCATCCAATGTGAAATTGTGGGCGGCCAGGCTGCAGGCGGCTTGGAGACCAGTGAAGTCGGTTTTTTCCCAGAGGACGCGCTTCCTGCCTTGTCCGTTGCTCGTAATACGAAGTCACAGATTGAAATGGCCTTTTCGTTTCTAAAGAATCCTGAAAAAGCTGTTTATTTTGATTGAGAACGGTTACGATTGGTTACAAATAAAAAGCTCGGTAAGTGGATATACCCCTGTCAAGTAGACAGTAGAAAAAAGCGTCCTCTTCAGCTTTGACAATGGTAGTTGGTATGCCTGGAGCTTGTCAAGGAAAGCACTTGACAAAGCTCCAGGCAACCAACTAAGTAGTCTGTAAGCTGAAGAAGGAGTCAATCTAATCATAATTGATTTCTTAGGCAACTTTAGCTCGATACTTTACTGGGCTAAGGTTGCCTAATTTTTTTTGAATTCTTTTTAAAGTAAATATATTTATCTACTGCTTGAATGACTTCCTCTGGGTTTTCGAATTTATTTAAATACATACACTCTGTCTTAAAATGGCTAAAAAAGTTTTCTACACACGCATTGTCTAAACCATTGGCTTTTCTGGACATACTTTGAGTAATACCATTTAGTTTGACGGCTTCGTGGTATTCGCGAGATGTATACTGATAACCCTGATCACTGTGCAGGATAGTTTTATCAGTCACATCTCTTTTTTTGTTTGCCTCTTTTAATATTTCCATCACAAGTTCCAAATCATTTTTGTAACTGATTTTGTAAGCCACGATTTCTTTATTCCATAAATCACAAATGACTGATAGATATAAACGTTGATTGTTAAACATTAAATAGGTAACATCGGTAACCCATTTTTCATTTTGTTTTTCAGCAGTAAAGTTCCGGTTTAATACATTTGAAACTACGATTCTTTCACTACCTTTACGATACTTCTGTTTTTTCTTGCGGATTTTTGCCTGTAGCTTCATCTCCTTCATTAAACGGTAGATTCGTTTATGGTTAACCGTTATTTCATAATCCTTCCTAATGGCAGCTGTAATCCTTGGATATCCGTAAGTGCCATTTGATTCTTCATAAACTTCAATTATAAAATTTTTTATTACTTCATTTTCCTGGTGCTTTGGAGTAATCGTATCTTTTCGGTTTAACCATTTATAATAACCACTCCTAGAAACTTTCGCTAATTCACATAGTAAGATCACTGGATATTTGGTACTTAACTTAAGAATAATTTGATAACGTATGGCAACTTCCTTCTTTTTCACCTCCTTCTCATAATTAATAGCTTTTTTAAAAATTCATTCTCCACTTCTAATCTCTTTACCTTATCCTCTAGAGATAGATCGTTTTTACGAGGACGACCGGATAAAAATTTCCTCTGGTCTTCAAATGCCTTGGATATATCCTCTTTTGAAGCTTCATATTTTTTAACCCACTGTCGAATATTCCAAGAAGTCATATTGTATTTTTTAGCTAGGCGATTGTAACTAATAGTTCCTGTCAAATATTCCTGAACAACCTTTAATTTGAACTCATCAGTATATTTTTTAAATTTAGATCCTTTTTTTGCCATGAAAAATCCCTCCTGTGAGCCAGTATAGGCTTTTTCCTAACTGTCTACACAAGAGGGATAATATCAATAAAGCCGAGCTTTTTATCTGTTTAAAATTTTATCCCCTTATCACATGATAGCAAACCATTAAAATCGCAATCGGTGCAACATAGCGAATTAAGAAAAACCATAATTGAAACAAGTGATAAGGAAGTCCTCCCCCTGTTGAGAATTCCTCATACAAGGCCGATTTTTTCATTTTCAAAGGAACAAAGACAGCGATTAACAAAGATCCAATTGGCAACAATACATTGCTCACTAGATAATCAGCCGCATCAAAAATGGATTTTCCAAATATCAGCACATCACTTAATACCCCAAATGACAAGGCAGACGGAATGCCAAAAACAAAAATCGCCAGACCAATGATCCAAGACCATCTCTCCCTTTTCTTGGCCTCTCCTTTAGCCAATACTGTTACAATGATCTCAAGCATTGAAAAAGCGGACGTAAGGGCAGCAAATAAAAATAGGATTAAAAAGGCGACAAAAAAGACCATGCCAAACGCCATCTGATCAAACACATTTGGCAAAACATTAAACAATAAAACAGGGCCGGCATCCGGTTTTAAACCAAAAGAGAAGACAGCCGGGAAAATCGCCAAACCAGCCAAAATAATGATAAACAAATTCATCATAACAATCGAAAAAGCAGACCGGAATAAGTTTTCTTCCTTTGATAAATAAGAACTATAAGTAACCATGACGGAAACACCGATACTTAATGCAAAGAAAGATTGACCCAATGCAAACAAAATCGTTTCCGCTGTGACTTTGCTAAAATCCGGCTTAAATAAGAAGAGAACACCTTCCATCGCATTATCTAATGTTAGTGAACGGATAATTAATACGATAAACAAAATAAATAAGACTGGCATCATGACCTGACTGGTTTTCTCAATCCCTTTTTGAACACCTTTCGCCACAACGACAATAGTGAATAACATGAAAAGGAACTGAACGAACACACTGATATATGGGTTAGAAATGGTAGCCCCAAACAACTCGGCATACTCCGATTGGTCAAGCCCATTCAGCTGGCCTGTTATAGCTTTCCATAAATACGCAATAATCCAGCCACCGATCACGCTGTAGAATGAGAGCAAAATAAAACAAGTCACAATTCCCATGTATCCAATCCAATGCCATTTTGAATTCGGCGCAAGTTCCTTATAAGCGTCAATCGCATTTTTCTGTGTTTTTCGTCCAATGACAAACTCTGCCATGAGAAGTGGAAGACCTAAAAATAAGGTGAAAAGAGTAAAGATGACAAAGAATGCCCCTCCTCCACTCACACCGGCAATATAGGGAAACTTCCATATCGCTCCAAGTCCAATGGCAGAGCCTGCTGCTGCCAAAATAAAGCCAATCTTCGATGACCATTGTTCTTTCGTTTTCAAACTCTTTACTCCTTCCTTTTTAAATAAAATAAAAAAGCCGTCTCTGCGTTAATAACACAGGGACGGCTTTTGACCGCGGTACCACCCTAAATTGAGATGAACATCTCCACTTTGTTGTCGTTATCGAGACAATCCGTCTTTTCCTTCCAAAGGTCGAAAAAGATACTCCAGGAACGAAATTCGTCTTTTTTATATGTACCAGTTCGCACCACCCACTGGCTCTCTTCACAACAGGGATAAAAAGACTACTGAAATCCTATCATCGTATTAATCTTATTTTTTTGATAGTTCTTAGAATAACGTAATTCGATAAAAAAGTACACTATTTTTTTAAATTTTATTAGTTTCGACTTCATTAACCGCCATTTTCTGACATTATCACAAATTTCCCCCTCGGCTTCAAAAGAATAGAATTTCATTTCCTGAATTTATCTTCCCACTACTCTTTCTGGCTTGGGTACTTTTCTTGTAAAAACAGGACCGATTCTTTGATTAATTCTTTTAATACATTGACATCAATATCTGCCACCTTATTGATGTATACACACGCTTTTCCTGTCGTATATTTTCCGAAGTTTTTCAATAATTCCTCTCGTTTAGGTTCACCGGGTGCCAAATACAAGCTGATTTTTGCCTTGCGGGGTGAAAAGCCAACGAGAGGGGCATCTCCCTCGTGTCCAGATTCGTATTTATAGTGATAAGATCCGAAGCCGATAATACTTGTCCCCCACATTTTTGCTTCATACCCAGTTGCTTCTTTGAAAATTTCCAACAACTTATAAGCATCTTCACGTTTTTTAGGACTTTCTACATTTTCAATAAACTCAATAACACTATTATTCGTTTCTTTTGTCTTTTGTTCGTACATAATAAAACCTCTCCTATTATTATAGTTTTAATTAACAAATCACCATATTGTTCTCACGTACTGAAACAGCCGTTTGATTCCAATAACACCAAAATAAACTAGTTCTGTTCAATTGCCTGTTTTGCAGGCTTGCTTATATTACCGTAAGATACTTTACCTGTTGTTCGTTTCCGACCTTACCTCTCCCTCCATATAGGATTATTGACTTAAAACGGTAATTCCAAGCCATCCGATTAGAAAAAAATTAAGGGCGACCAATAAACTGGATAACCACCTCAGATTCTTCTTTAACGAAATGGCAGCGCCTACATAAAATAATGGAAAAAGTAAGCCCCAAATAGAAAAACGAGGAGTAGCTGCCAGATAGACGGATAAAGGTAAAATGAGTAGTGAGGAAATCACTAGATACTTCGGCCTGCGAAAGCAAATCGCTATTACAGCGAGAAATAGGGAAACAAGCATACAAGGCCAAAAAAGGATTTGTATCATAATGAAGACCTCCATCTAGTAATTTCTTTTTGGAGATTGTGTAAATTCGTCCCAAACATTTGTCGTCATACCAACATAGCATTCCAAAAGCCCTTTCCTAGATTTTAACATCTTTAATCCTTTTAGAGGCAAAAAGAAGGCTAGGATCGTTACAAAAATTCCCTTTCTTATGATAAAATTTCACTTAATGAAACAAGAAAAGGGAGAAAACAATGCTTAAAAAATTCACTTTACAAACAACTCAACGCGATCAAATGATTGAGGTTACCCATCAAGTTCAAGAATTTATTCGAGAAAACAATATTATGGAAGGTGCCGTTGTTGTTTATTGCCCACACACAACAGCCGGAATAACCATTAACGAAAATGCGGATCCCGACGTGAAAAGGGACATGATTCGCCGATTTGATGAAGTGTATCCTTGGCATCATGACCAAGATCGTCATATGGAAGGAAACACAGCCGCTCATATGAAGGCAAGTACAGTCGGTGCATCCCAACATGTCATCATTACAGAAGGACGGCTGCTTCTTGGCACATGGCAAGGTATTTATTTTTGCGAGTTTGACGGCCCTCGGACACGGACATTTTATGTAAAAATATTAAAAAGCCTCTGAAACGGATGTAACTCCCTTCAGAGGCTTTGTTCTTTCACTCAAAAATAGATTCGATATATCTTTCGTCTACCCTAATACCTTTGGATCAATTTTTTATCTATAATATGAAAGTTTAGGTCAGCCACATTTTTTATAAATTGCTTATCGTGCGATACAAATAGGATCGTACCTTCATAGGCAAAGATAAACCGTTCTAATGCTTCAATCGCATGAATATCTAAGAAATTAGTTGGTTCATCTAATAACAAAATGTTGTATTCCCCAAGGAACAGCTGACAAAGCTGAAGGCGAATAGCCTCTCCTCCACTTAATGACTTCACACTTTTTACTAAATCCGTACCGACAAACTGCATCGAATGTAAAACACTACGTAGAAACCCTTCATCATATTCTGAATGATTTTTTAAAAATTGTAAAACCGTTTCATCATTCATAAATTGATAGCTCATTTGACGAAAATATCCAAACTTAGCTTTTGGTGATATGGTTAGGCCAGTCCCCCTATAGGCAATATGGTGCAACAATGTACTTTTCCCACTACCATTACTGCCGGTAATAGCAATTTTTTTACCTAGTGGTATTTGGAAACTTACTTCATCCAATAACACTTGATCCTGTACACGAAGTGTCATTCTGTCGGCCATAATCGGAAATTTATTATGCAATTCAAGCGCCTTTGATTGACGGAACTGAATGGGCCTTTCTTCTTGTACGGCTTCCACTACCTTAAGCCTTTCCATCCGATGTTCAATGGCTTTTGCGGCACGCTGGACAGCTTTTTGGCTCGTGCCTTTTGATTTTGTCATATACATTTTATTCGGTTTGGCATTCGCTTCTTTTTTAGACATGCTGCCTGCCTGAGCAATTTTTTCCGCTTTTTTCATTTTTTCCTGAGCTGCTTTTTCCAGCCGGCTTTTTTCTTTCAAGTATTGTTCGCGAGCTTGGAGCTGTTGTTCACGTTCTAATTGTTTTTGAGCCATGTAATCACTATAATTGCCTGAATAAATGTTGATTTTTCCCCCATCTACTTCCCAAATCGTAGTGACAAGTTCATCCAATAAGGCACGGTCATGACTAATGACAATCAATGCTCCATAATAATACCGTAATTCATCCAGTAAAAAAGATATACCCTCTTGATCCAAGTGAGTGGTCGGTTCGTCCAATAATAGTGCTTCGTAATAATGAGTAAACAATTGAGCCAGCTTCAGCCTTGTCTGCTCTCCACCACTTAGCTGATCAGATTGTTGAGGAACATGTAATTTTCCAAGTAAGGATGGATCCGCTTCTTTTTCTGATGGAGCTTCCACTTGCTCAAAATATCCGAAATCAACGAAACAGTTCACTTTCCCAGCTGTTGGCTGCACCATACCCGCAAGTACCTTTATTAAAGTACTTTTCCCTGCACCATTTTTACCAACAATACCAATGCGATCAAATTGGTGTACTGCCAATCGTTCAATCTTTAAAATTTCTTTATCTAAATAAGTCACTTCCACATTTTCTAATTCAAAACAAATTTGTTCCATCATTGCTACCTCCCGAAATTGTTATGTTTTCGTATCGGTAGCGAGACCGATACGAGCCTAAGTTCAAGCTCGTATCAGTATCAAAAAAATAATAAAAACTGCATGGACGCTTCCCCTCCCGCTTCCACTTTTGAAATAAAAAATCACAGGCTAGCTGCCTGTAATTCAGAGTAAAGGGAATACCCCTATCAATTTGGAAAAGGTGAAGCGAATAGGCTGTCTATAAAAAATAAAAAAAGGCATACTAATCTGCCTTTCTTCCATTCATGATATTGATAAAAATGAAGACTATTAAAAAAGGACAGACTCCTCCCATTACTCTGCATACACAAGCAGAGCCTTTGACCGTATTCAATTACTGGTTCAAAGTTGGGAAACGTAATCTCATAGAGTGTGTCATTTTTTAATATCCTCCTTACAATCTTTAGTATAAATTTGTTTTTTTTAAAAGTCAAAGGAACATCTATGAACCTTAGATTTTGAAATAAAAAAGATATATATGACAAGTTGCCGTTTTAACACGATTGTCTGATTCTTTCATTCTACCGAAATGAAGTAGCAGCTATCCGTAAAGAACACCATTATAGAAAGGATTGCTTTGCCCCTTGGTTCATTTCCTTTTTCTGAAGAACCCACTCATACACGGATTGGGCAAATTTCTCGCATTGGCGAATTTCATCCTCTGTTTGTGGATCAAGTTCTATTTTCAAGCTTTCCGGATAAACGTTACACCCGCATTGATTCAACTGCTGATAGAATGTATCAACAGCGGCACAAAATTTGGGATAGGCATGATCGCCTGATCCGAAGCATGCCGCATTTTGACCAGTTAAATGATATTCAAGTAATTCATTATAAAAATCCTCTACCTCATATGGAAGATCACCGTCCCCCCATGTATAGGTTCCAATAAATATACAATCATAGTCTAGAAGACTTTGTACTTCTACCGTTTCAAGGCTTTCCATATCAACCTCACACCCTATCGAAAGAAGGGTATTTTTTAGGATGTTGGCCATTTCTTCTGTATTTCCAGACAGGCTCACATATCCAATAAAAATTTTCATTCCAAACGCCTCCTAATTGATAACGATTTTCAATAACCTGTTGTTATCATAATAATTAATAATGATTATCAATGTCAATCATTTTTTCCATTTTTTGAGTAAACGATCAGCCAAATGGATCAATACGATTCAGCCATTTGATATCAAAATCAGAAAAGTTCAATTATACTGATTACGCATATGACACCCTGAAAATTCAATTACTTTGATCGTGAGTTATATATGCCTTCCAAAGCTCTTCCTAGTCGGACGCTCTAACTAAGAAGCAAGATAAAGCGATGAACCATGTGTTTGCTGACTGATTGTTAGCCATAATAGCGCTCAGTCGGTTTTGCTAGACACTTCTTTAAATCATAAAAACAAGAAAACCGGGCATTGCCCGGTTTCAATTTTTTTACGCTATTCTATTATCATCCTATAAATCCTTTTCTCTCCAAACATTTATAAGTTAATAGAATGATGCTCTTTTTTAGTTAAATATCCCTTCTCACTCTAACACCTTACATATTTACGTTTAAAGCCAAGTCTCCCTCTATCTATTTCCTTTTGAATATTTTCAAGTGCATTTAAAAAACTGCTTTTTTTCTTGTCCTTTTTGATCTCAACTGGACCAACGGCTTTAGCCGTTTCCACAGCCTTCTCATGGAGAGGAAGGTATGAAATCGCGACAGTGTAAATGAAAAGATTCATCGCAACTTTCGTTCGCTCGGGAGCATCATGAATCGTTTTTTCCACTTGGTCAAGCATACGAGCAATTTTGCTTTCACTAAACTCACTGTCCTTGCGGCTACCTAAAAGCCAACAGTAACAGCTCCAACCTGCCGACATTCTGAGTTCATCCCCGCTTGCAATCCATTTATCAGCCACCTCTTGCGCAATATTGGTTTCTGACAAAGTGACAGCCACTACATAATCGGACAGCATATAGAAATAGGCTCCATCCATCCAACGTTCAAAATCCGCTTCAGTCATAATCATTGGGTCCGCTATGATCCCTGCAAAATACATGGCATCATAATTCCCAGTAGCGTAAAGTTTCTCCGCCAATGGCTGATTTTTCTTAATCTTTTTTGCAAGTGGCTTCATTGCACCTGTCGCCACCCCAAAAAGCGGCTCGTGTGCCCCATTGTTTATGTACCTCTTTTTCAAACTTTCTTTACCGAGTGCTTCGAGTTCTTGCATCACCGTTTCAAAATCCATCGCTTTACCCTTCCTCCCTTATTTAACATGCACCTTCATTGTAACATCCAACCTTAATCTTCATATATCATTAGGTGATTTTACCTACCCATTTGTCTCTCTATTCTACCATTTTTACCCTATAAGTGCGATGATTAGGCTGCCGAAGCCTTCCTTGTGGTGGCCTCCAACTGAGATATAGGAAACACGAAGAACCGAAGGTGATTCGATGTTGACTTATCGTAGGGCGAAATGCGAAAGTAGAGGGTTTGTAGAGGGAAGGATGATGACGTCTCGCCAATAGGAGATTGAACCTTTTCTACATATTAAAAAATGGGCTTTCCAGAAGTCCGTTGCCCCGACCTATTGCTGGATTAGCCCGTTCAACTATCTTTTTTCCTCTTATTTATAAATCTTTTAACCCCTTCCCATGGAGAATCTTTTCCATACATTTTTCAATCCTTGACTCCCGCGTTTTAGATTGTTTGGCTTGTGAAAAATAAAGGATATACTGTCTTTGCCGTCCTGGGGTCAATGCTTCAAAAGCTGATTTTAAGGCAGGGATTTCATCGAATTTATTTAGAAGTTCTTTAGGCATGTCATATTCATCCGTATTTTTTAATTTCACTTCCAAACCGGCCTTTTCGACTTCAATCGCTTCATTAATATAGTTTTTCACGATCGTTTCCATTTCAGCTATTTCTTGGACATTGGTAAACCGAATTTGGCGCTGTGCCTGACTATTCTCCCCGGGTTTGGTCAGAATACCATCGGCATCTTTTAACAAAGCACCTTTAAAAAACATAAGTGCACAGTATTCTTTAAATCCTTGAATGATAACGATATTCTTTTTCTCAAACGTGTAGCAAGGAAGCCTCCACTTCAATTCTTCAGTCAATTCACAGTCAAGTGCCATTTCTCTTAACTTCTCAAACTCTTTCTTCCACTTTTTCGTATTCTTTAAAAATTCATCGACCTTAGGATTCTTTCTGCTATTTGTCATCAAGGAACACTCCTCGCCTAATTGTAAAAAATGTGATTGAAAACCTATTATGTTTATTCTTTACCTTCAATTAAATCCCTTCAAACCTTCAAGATGTTTTTTCATTATTCCCTTTTTCACACCAAACCATTGATTACCGTATTACGTTCTTGGATTTTTTCTATAGAGGGGTGTTTGGAAATTTACAAAAGAAGCGAAGGAGCATTCAGTAGGAGAATGATGGAGGGAAGTTTGCATGATTTACCCGACAGGACTAAATACATTCAATGACGATGGCTGTCCCTTGCTTTTCTGTAGGGTCCTTCGATGAGCCAGAGGATAATCACATAGTGGTCCTTCATAAACGAGTTGGAGATGAGGACAGTTTATAAAATCATTGGGAGTGACAAGCATGTCCGGTTTGTCTGCAATGATAACATCTCCACTCTGAAAAACAGCAGATACAAATTGCGAGCAGAAATATGCCTTTTCCCGCTTGATTGGTTGATTAAACAACACTCCGAATAAACCGATAAAATTATATCTGTAGCTGTGTCGCTCCTCCTCTATAGCTTGCACAAACTTTTTCATTCTTTGAAATTGCTCCTCAGTAACTGAACACCTATATACCGCACCAATAGCATTTTCGAACAGATCCTGGTTGATCTGTTCCCTTATAAACCCACCTAGAAATGGGTTATTGGGCTTCTTTCGTCCAAAACTGTATATTTCTCTTAATTGTTGATCAAATGAAATAGATACATGATTCAATGATTGTTTTGTAAATAATCCGATGGTCTTTGATAACGTCGTCTTTGTATCTGTAAGCAAAACATACACTTCCATTTTGATTCCTCCTCAACACTGCTCCCCTTTTCATTGCGTCAATTTCATTCTATAGAACAACGATGAGAAGGATAATAGTCCTCCGATTGATATTAAGATAAGACCTAAGACTGATCACGCAGAAAAGGTTAATAGATCAAAGGAAAGAGAATTAGGAGGAAATGGGTGTGATCACTAATAAAAAATATTCACTCTCCTCACCCATAGAAAAAGAGGCTCTTTCAGCCTCTATTACATGTATGAAGAAACGGCTGAAACAACCTCTCCCTGTACGTTTTTCTCTGCTTGAATTGGGTGGGTTTCCCTATCAAACAAGACGATGTTTTTAAATTCGGCATATAAAACCTCTCCTTTATGAAAGGGACCCTGCTTCCTGTATTGATCAACAGTCATTTCTGCTTTAAATAATTCATCCGTATCCAGCCTTTTCAGCTCAATTCGTACTGTTGAACCGGCCTTATTAATATGGATCACTACTGATGGTATGCTGTTTTCTTTGGATAGATGGTGCAGAACGATTTCATGTGGCCTGATATATCCAACCGCTTCTTCAGTCCCCTTCACATGCGGAAGATTCGTTACCAAAGATTCTCCCTTGAATTCATTCACCTTGCCTAAAAAGCTATAAACAAATGCATTGGCTGGTTTTTCGTATACTTCTTCTGGTGAGCCAATTTGTTCAATTCTCCCATGGTTCATTACCACAATCGTATCCGCCATTTCTAACGCTTCCTCTTGATCATGCGTAACAAAAATGGTCGTAATGTTAAGCTTTTGATGGATTTCTCTTAACCAGCGGCGGAGCTCTTGACGTACCTTTGCATCCAATGCGCCAAATGGTTCGTCTAAAAGTAGTACCTCCGGCTCAACAGCAAGGGCCCTTGCTAAGGCAATCCTTTGCCTCTGTCCTCCGGAAAGCTGAGCCGGATAGCGGTCTGCCAGATGTTCCAACTGAACGAACTTTAACAACTCCATTACTTTTTCCTTTATTTCCTTCTTCGTTGGACGTATTTTTCGAGGCTTTACCTTTAGCCCAAAGGCGACGTTTTCAAAAATAGTCATATGTTTAAACAGGGCATAATGCTGAAAAACAAAACCAACTTTCCGTTCTTTTACGGTTTTAGCTGTATAATCAATCCTATTAAAAAATATTTTTCCTGCATCCAAATTTTCCAGCCCAGCAATCAATCTCAGAAGACATATTCCCCTTTACTTGATACCTCCATTTCTCCTCCTCCTAATGTTGAGTAATCCAGTCAACATTCATGGCTAAAAATAGATCCCTCTGTTTCTGGGAAACTACCTAATTTAGTTTTGTATAAATATATGCAGTGGCCAATTAATGGTCACTTATCCATATGTACATCGTTAGAATTCATAACCCAATTCATGAAAAGGGGTATAACCAATTCCTATTAATTCTATAGGATTACTTTTTTAAAAATCATAATATGGTCATTTAAAAAAATCAATAACTTTCTGAAAAGATCCTATAAAATTATTGTTTGGCAGTGTGTAAAGGGCTGGATGTTCCAACTCCCAAATCCAGTCCATTTTACCCGCCAAATTACAAGAATAATAGCTTTTTTTCATGGAAAAAATTGATTCAATAAAAGAGTACTATATATGAATGTCCTTACATCAACGACAATAGCTGACTCTCTTGATGTTCCCTTCATGGTATTTGTACCTTACAAATCTTGGCTTTTTATTAGACTGTAAGAGTTATAAATTGGGACCATATACCCTATTTGTAATATCCGGATGTATCCTTTTTTCAACCCGTGTCGCTAATGTTTCCCGCATTCCGGGCGCAAGAAATTCGCAATGGGCTAATTTGCGCATCTCTTCAAAGTCCGGATTTTTCGCATGAAGGATTTGATTGCATTTTTGAATTGTCCACTGTGGACAAGGACGATCTACCAATTTAAAAGTTTGCCCCTCTTTTACCTGACCTTCTTCTAGTACACGGAAATACCAGCCGGTTCTCCCCGTATTTTGTATAAGCAGGGCAAAAGTTTTGATTTTAAAACGACGGGCTGGCTTCCAGCATGGCTGACGCGGCTGGGAAACTTGAACAACGGCCTCACCAATTTGAAAGGTATCACCAATCGAAATCATGTCTTCCGTTACATTTTCCATTAGGAAATTCTCACCCATACCACCAGGTCCAATCTCTGCATTTCCAAGTTCCTTTTGCCAATAAGTATAATTTTCGACTGAATAAGCAAAAACCGCTTTTTCAGGACCTCCATGATGCTGCAAATCAAATTGTCCGTCTCCAGCTAAACCAGTTTTCCCGACCCAAACTGTTCCTTCAACCGGCTCTTTAAAAATCGCACTGGTCCATTCCCGGTCCATTGGACTGACAGCATCTTTTGTTCCAACCGTTTTTGGTTGCCCGACAAAAACTTTTTTTAAAAGAAAGTCCATTTTTATCCACTCCTATTACAGATCGGTATTCTCTATTTTTACAATACTCCTTCTGTCCATTCGACTTGAACGCGTTTGATTCCTGCTTCGAGGAGTAAGACCTCGGACTTAGTGAGAATTACAACTCTAGCACATTATGAAACCAATCAAATATTGATAAACTTTTTTTACATTTTGTAGAAAAGGAATGATTGTGGGTTGGAGAAGAACTTAAATTCAAAAAGAATTGACTTCACGCAAAAAATCTACGTTATTTTCAGTCTTCTTTTTGCTTGTTGTTTAATTGTTCAAGTGTTTTTCGCAGGTTTAGCTATTTTTGTGAACCCTGCAAACTGGGAGAAGCACCTATTTCTTGTTCATCTTTTTGGAATGTATGTTCCACTATTCATGTTGATTCTTTCTTTTGTCGGCAAAATGCCGCGCTGGGCAATTGGAGAAAGTGCTGGATTAATTGGGTTAATTTTTGTCATGTATTTCACAGCAAACATTACTCAAGTAAACGCTTATGCAGCTGCCGCTCATCCGGTTGTTGCCATTGTATTAATCTCGGTTTCTTTTATGAATGTGGCTAAAGGATGGCGTTTAGTATTTGCTGGCAGTAGGAAATCCATGCCTCAGAAAAAATAAATACGAAAATAGAAATCGAGTCGTTTATCGGGCAAGCTTTATGCCGCTGGTGCTCACCATCGACAGTCACTGCTATGTAAAGGGCATTTGAAATGCGGCTCCCTTCTCTTTTGTTTTTCAATTCCGTATGAAAATACAAGAGCGTTTCCTTTTTGGCATTCAACTTCACTTTGACCTCTATCCCTTTCCATAAAAAAAGAGCCGGGCTCCGATTTGCCCAAGCTCCCTATTTGATTATATTTTCAAATTCCTTCCAATGTACAATTCGTGGTAAGTCGATATGCCGGTTATAAGATTGATCTTTAATAATGACTTTCACAGATTCGTTGAGAAGTGTATTTAGCACATCTGGTTTATCATCAAAGTAATAATCTAGATTTAATTGTTTGATGATTTCTACCTTTTCGTGGTCTTTCATCCCATAGAAAAATCGTTCGTCCACGACAGGAAAACCGGTTTGTTTCATCCATTCTTTCGTTCTCTCTCCGTGTTCGGCTGGCCTCGAAGTAATATAGAAAATTTCATGCCCCTGTTTGTCTAATTGTTGCAGTGTTTCAAGGGCATCGGGAAAAGGAGGACATGAAGTGTAATAGATCTCCTCTAATGAACGATTCCACATGTGTTTCCCTTCTTCATCTGAAAGCCCAAAAGGTTCGTGGATTTCCACACGGTTTAGTGATTGAAAAACCTCAATCGGAACGTTTTGATTTAGTTTTTTATTATATAGATGAAAAGCATGTTCCCGCAAATTTATTAATGTATCATCAATATCAAAACCAAATTTCATTGAACATTCCCTCATTTATGATAAATCGGGTAGCCAACAAATTTGAAATCTCGGCCGATTTTCTCAAAGGAACCGTCGGCAAGCTCAACCGCATCCCGCATCATCTCAACCCCAGCTCCTTCCAGGAACGTCGGGGCATGTTGGCCGCCCACTAACTTTGGTGCAAAATATAAGACTACTTTATCAATTAATTGATTCTCCAGGAAAGAAGCATTAACGGCTCCTCCACCTTCTATTAATAAAGAAGAAATCAAATGTTCCCCTAAAATTTTGACAACATCATTTGGGTCCACCTGTTTCATCCCATTCGTATGAAAAACTTTAATCCCTAATGATTCCAGCGTTTTCTTCTTGTCTTCATCATAATTTTTGCTTGTAAAAATCCATGTCTCTGCTAAGTTATCCGTAACTACCTTTGATTCTAATGGAATTTTTAACGTGGAATCTAAGATCACACGGATAGGGTTTCGACCATTCGGGATACGCGCTGTTAATTCCGGATTATCCTTTATAACCGTGTTCACCCCAACAAGAATCGCCATATGTTCATTTCGTAGGTGGTGTACATCTAATCTCGCTTCTTCTGACGTAATCCACTTGCTGTCAGAGGTGTGGGTAGCGATTTTTCCATCCAAAGTAATTCCAGCCTTTAAAGTAACAAAAGGCTTTTTCTGAACGATGAACTTATTAAACACCTCGTTCATTTTTCGGGATTCCTCTTCTCTAACCCCAATTACTACTTCGATTCCTGCATCCTCAAGGATTTTCACCCCATTGCCAGCGACAATCGGATTGGGATCCAGTGTTGCAATGACAACCTTTTTGATCCCCGCTTCCACTAGTGCCACCGCACATGGGCCAGTCCTACCATGATGAGAACATGGCTCGAGAGTCACATAAATCGTACCACCTCTTGCTTTGTCACCAGCCATCCTTAAGGCATGAATTTCCGCATGAGGTTCGCCTGCTTTTAAGTGAGCCCCCACACCAACGATTCGATTATGATTCACAATGACAGCGCCTACTAATGGATTGGGATCGGTTTGTCCCTTCATCGCCTGGGCATTTTGTAACGCTAGATCCATATAAAATTCATGATTATTCATTTGGGCAGAACCCCTCATCCTTAATATGGCCAGAGCGCTCAATCTTTGTTTGCAAATATTTTTCGTTATATTCGGAAACATCTCCCCAAAGCGGTTTTCTTCCTGAAACTGGCAAACCTGCATCTTTTAAAGCAGCTAATTTTTTCGGGTTGTTTGTCACAAGGCAAACTGGTTTTGACCGTAATGCTTTTAAGACTTGAATCGCATCATTATAGTTTCTGGCATCATCAACAAAACCAAGAGCATGGTTGGCTTCAACGGTATCATAATTATTTTCCTGTAAAATGTAAGCCATCGCTTTACTGAATAAGCCAATACCGCGGCCTTCGTGATTGGCTAAGTAGAATAAAGCTCCCGTTCCATGCTCAACAATCATTTTCATAGACTGTTTCAGTTGATAGCCACAATCACATCGCTTACTACCAAAAATGTCACCTGTGTGGCAAATCGAATGCATTCGGATAATGGCATCATCAGCAAATGCAAAATCCCCATACACCAAAACACTGGATTGTTGCATTTCAGCCAAATTAATGGATGAGAGTTTATCAATAATTTTTTCAAAATTCTCAGTTACTTCGCTACAATTTAACCAGCAGTACCACTGGAATACGACCGTCTCACCATATAAATTGACTGGGAGACGAATAGGACCGACTAAGTAAATTGCGCCTTCCTCTGTTTTAATTAATTGGATTTTATCTTCAAGAACCGATAACACTTTAGGGTCAAACTTTGTTTGTGTCATCAAAATTCCCCCTTTTTAGGTAGTATGTAATATTTGTAGGTTATTCATCTCGTTTGAAAAAATATTTTAGGGAACTGATGAACCTATAGTAACAAAATTATCACCATGAACCAATTATTTTGAAATATGAGACCACGGAGATGGGTGAAAGGCTTTAATAAATCTTAAATTTAGGTATTACATTCGAATGTTAAACTGATTAGTAAGGAATATTTTTTACATTTAAAGGGGAGAGATTTGAAAGGGGATTTCTCCTTGTGAGGGAAAAATAGAAAAGTCATTACTCATGTTGTTGATTAAAGCCGTAGAAGGATCGAAGCCCCTTCGACGAAATATGTAAAGAATTCCACATCGAAGAAAAAGGAAGACCTACCGTCTTATTAAGTAATAAACGTATTGGTAGCCTTTCCACTCATCCAGGAACGCCGCTAGTTGACCATATTAAAAATGCAACGAACTTTCTTATTAATGAATAAGGCTGTGTTAACCTAGCGATGGATTTGCTCTCTTTGTGATTCGCTTTCCGTACGCGAACGGAACCCTTCTTGGCGTTTTCTGCACGACCACAGAGGCTTGTTACCCGTTCATGTATCCAAATGTGTAACACAACCTTAATCAACAATGAGGCCTTAGATAAACCGACTTTCGAATAATTTTATTACTCATAATGGTTCTCATCCTGAAGAGGCATTCTGTTTTTTGCCCATAAAGATCGAATCGTAAATCCCACAATAAGTCCCGGAATGACACAAAGCATAGGTAACCACACTGGCCCCAATAGTACTCCAAAAAGGTGGAATTTGGAAGAATATATGCAGCCAACCGTGACAAAGTAAGCAGAAAATACGAACGGAAGAAAGAGCGATCGATCAACATTCTCACTAGCATCTTGAAATGCATCCCACATTGCAAAGAAATACAAACATGGATAAAACATTAACCATTGATAGTTCGCAGTTTGTATCGCTTTTTCAATCTTACCTTGAAAACTTAGTATAATAATTTCATTAAAATGGGCTTGAACATTCACGATAAATTCTAGAAATATGAGAATAATCCCTTTTACCAATTTTCCATTTAATAGTTGACCAAATCCAGGAAAGGCAATACTCCAAAACAATACCTCTTTATGCTTGGCCACACAATTCTTGCCCTTTTCTAATTTGAAATTTGTTTTTAACGTTTATCCTAATCCACTTGTACTTCATCTTTCGCTGCCCTTCCTCAACATTAAATTTCAACTTATTTTTAAAGAAATTTCGATAGATCCATTGGGAAATCTTAAAATCGAAATGATAATATATGATTCATACTATCATCAGCCCCTCTCGCTCTTTTATAAAATAATATCTCCAATCGTAAAAGAAATATCAGTAAGAGAATTGATTTTAGGAAAAATTTTCTAACTTAAAGGGGTTGTTCGTTATGTTGATAAATGAGCAGATAGGAAAAAGCCATCTAAATCAGATGGCTTTTTCCCTTTTTCTTATTTTACTCTCGCAAACCCAAATCCTGAAGCATAGTCGTCTCCGGTCGTAGCCCCAATTCCGCCTTTAATATCATACAATTTCGCTCTTCTTTGTAATTCTGCACGCAGTTGAGTATGAGTCCACGTTGGATTAGATGACCATATTTTTGCTGCTAAACCTGATACGTGAGGGGTAGCCATGGAAGTACCACTAATGGTGTTGTAGTTTCCATCATACCAGGTAGATAAAATATCTCTGCCCGGAGCTGAAATTTCAATATCACGCTCTTGAATCACGTAATCACCGTCTGTAGCAGAAGAACCACGGGACGAGAAGTCAGCTACACGATAAGTACCATTTTGCTGAACATTTTCCAAAGCAGCAACAGCAATGGCATTTGGCAATGCTCCTGGATAATTAATCGTATTGACACCAGGCCCACTGTTACCTGCGGCAGCCACAACGAGTACTCCTTTGCTGTAAGCATAATCTACCGCACTGGAGATCAAGCTATCTTTGGCACTGGATCCTAATGACATAGAAATAATCACCTTAGAGCCTGTCCGAACGGCTTCATCAGCTGCATGACGAATGGCTCCAGCAATATCATCAGAATATCCTGATCCATTGTCATTTAAAACTTTGTATGCCCAAAGTTTCGCTTCGGGTGCTACCCCATAGACTCCTAATCCATCTGAGGCACCATGGGCGAGAACTGTTCCTGCCACATGTGTCCCATGTCCATTTCGATCTGTACACGAATTATTGACAATGGATGTGGCTTGGGTAAAGTCCTTACATTGTTCAGCACTTCCCACTAAATCATAATGATTAATATAAACACCTGTATCTAATACAGCTACTTTGATTCCTTTCCCACCAGATGTACTTGTAATCGACGGATCATTATAAATCGCTTCAATTCCCCAAGGTGTGCGGTCACTCGGAAGAGAAGTGATAGCTGTCGCACCTGATTTTCCTTTAGTTGAATCCTGAACTCGTTCTAACTTTACTTCATGAACTTTCTCAATTTGTAAATTTTTATTTTTCAATAATGCCTGGTATTGTTTCGCATTCACTTCAACTGTAAAGCCATCTGTTCCAAAATCCCAGCGGGCTTTATAGTTTTTCTTGGCACTTGCCATTTCTGATTTCGGACCTTTAATACTCACACGAATTTTCTGATTAGGATCTGGTTCTTGACCGAAAGCCCCTGTGGAAAATGTGGTGACTCCCATTGTCAAAGCAAGTAAAGCAGCTCCTAACATTTTTCTCTTTTTTAAACCTTTTCTCAACCCTTTTCTCCTCCTACCTTTGTAATAAATGCAATTGGCCATATTGCAATTTTCAGTTTATTTTTAATATTACAATTAATCAATATTTTATCTCTTTCGGGTGGTTGGGAAAATTTTTGAAAACCCTTTTATTAGAAAAGTGGAAGCCCCCTGGGCAGCGGCGTATGGCTTGGAGGTCTCCAACTGAGATATTAGGAAACACGAAGAGCGAAAGCAATTCGATGTTGACTTATCGTAGGGCGGAGACCGAAAGACACTAGACGCTAGGGGGCTGGAGCTAGACAGTTATCGAAATCAAAATGATTTTTCTTATCTTCTAAGAAAAGCGGAAGCCCCCTGGGCAGCGGCGTATGACCTCCTCCCAAAAGTGATCGCTTTCGGTCGTGCGATGTTTAAGCTGACGAAGCCTTCCTTATGGAAGCTCTCCTACTTAGATATAGGAACAGGAAAAGACGTGCTCCTTCTCAAGATGGCGATGTTCTTTTTAACCTTTCTTCCTCCATTTGTGAAGACAGGGAATAAAAAAATTGTAAGATATCAAAGTTTGTTGCATGATGCACCATTATACTGTATGATACATAGTATAAACCATATAGTGTATGACACATAGTATGTGGAGTGAGGTGAGGTAAATGAGCACGCTGCTGCATTCGTTGACAACTGAACTGCGCAGAGGGACTTTAACGCTAGCAGTGCTAAGCCAGCTTCGGACACCGCAATATGGGTATTCACTGGTTCAATTATTAGAGAACTCCGGCATCAATATTGATCAGAGCACCTTATATCCATTACTGCGGCGGCTAGAAAAACAAGAACTTGTGACAAGCAGTTGGGATCATACAGAGAGCCGGCCGCGAAAGTATTACGTTTTAAGCGAACAGGGTCTAAAAATATTTCTTCAACTGAGAGAGGAATGGATCAAGAATTCCAAACAGCTTTATGGGCTGTTAAAAGGAGATGAGGAAGATGAATTTAATTGACATATATATACAGGAAGTGACCCGTAGACTTCCTGAAAAAAGCCGAGCGGACATTGCCCTCGAGCCTGAAGTCTACCATCGAGGATATGCTTCCGGATGATTACAATGAGGAAGATATTAAAGAGGCTCTCAGCAAATTGGGCAACCCTGCAGCCCTGGCGGCCGGTTATCGGGATCAGCCGATGCATCTTATCGGGCCACGCTATTTTGATGTATATATATCTCTTTTAAAGATGATACTGCCGATTGCTGCTGCGGTTTCACTGATATCACTTGCAGCCGAATTTATTTTTAATTTCAACCGGGACGAAGCGATCATCAATATGATTCTCGAATTGGTGATGCTTTTTAACCATCCATGAAAACCGCACAAAAGGTCATAAAAGCCATTCGTGAGCTTACCATTAAAAACGTTGATTATGACGACTTCTGGAGTATGTAATTATACCCTTGCATAACGCAAATGCTTATTTTATTTGATTCTTCCTAATATACTTCTCCTAGTGTCTGAAGAGCACGTTCCATCTTGTATAAGATACGTAAATCCAAGTAACTTATATTCTTCGTTGGTATCAATGCTTTGATGCGATTTATCTCCTCTTCTGTAAACTGAACGGTGTATCGTACTTCGAGCTTTAATTGGTGGTCATCGAACATATTTTTAAACCTTTCCTTTCCGGAATTTCAAACTTTTTACAAGGTAAAAATGAATATTCGAATACTTTTCAGATAAAAAAATTCCCCAAAAAAATAGAACGGTTGATAACACGCAGGAATCGACGTGCATATTTGAATGCACACGTCAGGGAGATCCGTTCGAAGGATTTATTCATAGATGCTTCAAATTCAAGAATGGAAATAGTTTGTCCTAACTACAAAGACATTGAACAAAGCCCGACTATATATACCATAAAGTTCCATGCAATCTGTTAATAAAAATTAATAAAGTTATTAATAATTTTGAGGGTATTTTTCTGCGATACGAGGCTAAAAGAAAAACAAAAATTTGTCGTTTCCACATAAATAAATTTATTCCAAATCTATCAATTTATGGTAAAATAATGAAAGAAAGGAGCGGCTTTATGAAAAAAATTAAAAATCTATTTTTTTTACTTTTTGCTTTTGTTGTTGCTTTTAATTTGTTGAATTTGAATGCTTTTGCGTCATCTAAAGATAACACAGAATTACCGTATACTACTTTATCAGATAAGGATTCTAAAAAGATTATTAACAGGGCTAAATCTTTAGAGTTATTCAAAAAGGCAAAAAAGATCGTTAAGTCCGAGGGCTATGAATTAAACGGAAAACGAATCGCAGTTCATTTAAATGAGGCTGATACCAACGTTGCCTACTTTTACCTGGAAGAGCGAAACAAAAAAAATAAAAATAAAGATGAATTAAATCCTTTTATCGCAATAGCGGATGGAGGAGAAAGTTTTATTCAACTGGCTAAATACGAAAAAAATGGGATTTTGCATTCAAAACTCTATAAAAATAATACACTATTTAATGAAACCTATATTAATAAAGATGGATTATTCCAAAAAGGTTCTTATGTTTTTATTGAAGAATATACATATGATTTAACTGAAATGAATAATAAAATTTTGGAAGAGGATAATGATGTTAATAAAGATAATATGGTAACTGCTTCTTTCTCTTGGAGCACATTCTGGAGTTGTATTAAAAAACAAGGGAAAGATTCAGCACCTTTAAGAACTATGGTAATGTCAGCATGTTATTATGTATGCTTAACTGGACCGCCAAGTTGTATTACTTGTACAGCTATTAATGCTGGATTAACATTAGGTCAAGCTGGATATTGCGTAAAAAAAGCTTGGTAATTATGAAAAGAAAAGAGGGGTTAGATGGTTAAAGATGAGGAGCGATCTCATTCAAAAAATGTAGTTTTAGCCGTGTTTGATACGGTCACACTAGGAATTCCAGTTTATATTGCAAACTTAATAAAGCAACCCAAAAAGACATTAAAAATATCTTTAATTGTAATTCCCATTGTCGCGATTATAGCTTGGTTTCTTTCATCATTGAACTAATTTGTAAAGCCCTTAGTTTTGAGGGCTTTTTTTGTGTGTTTGATTTTCTTGTTTTTCAGTAGTTTTTCGTTGAACTTCATAACGAAATTCTAGCCTTATCCCGATGATCTGAAAAACATCACCTATATACCGATGAAAAGAGCCATTAGCAAGTTTGAGGTATTCGGCAGCTTAATGTGGACGGCCATTTGGGCAACCCTCTACTTTTATGCTGACCGACTAATTGGAATTTATCGTGGCGGAGGAGAAGGGTTGGAGTTTAAAATTCCCACATTTAATCAGGATGTTCTGCTGGAATACTGGCCAGTCGTTGTGGTTATCATTGTGCTTGAAGTAGCATTGGCATTTTACAAATTAATAATTGGTCAATGGACAAAAAGAATGGCAATCTTCAACACCGTACTGGAACTGTTTTCCACTATCGTTTTTATCTTCACTATTAAATCCGAATTTGCTGCAGCAGGAATTTGTAAGATTTATGACTGACTTATTTTCCATTTCAGCCGAACAATTTACAAACTGGCTACTTGGCGGCATCATCATTGTATTTGTTTTTTATGCAGGAATGAGCATATATGATGGGATACGGAAGTCCAGAATACAATAAAAGATTTCTCTAAACAAAAAATGCCTGTTCTTAAAAAATTAGAGAACAGGTATTTTTTTAGTTCGGCAATTAGAAAGATGAAAACTGCGAACTAAAAATACGGGCTTTATTGAATTTGCTGCCACCAATAACATCAGAAACTAGTATCACTCTCACTGCTCGATTTCTCCATAAAATAAGTTATCAGCTGCTCTATAGATATGAACTTCACTTTCTCAGCACGGTATTCACTGCATACAGCGCATTGATATTGCGGATCCATATCGATATTCTGAATGAGGACAGGTGCTTTTTTTCCGTTTTGATAAACGATCCCATCATAGTCAATATCAACGGTTTTTAGATCTGTCGCTAATCCCGTTCCTAACCACTTCACATAACTTTCTTTTGCCGTCCACAAATAATAGAAATGTTTCATGCTATCAACCTCGAAGAGCTTCTTTTCTCTTTCGGTCCATACACTTTGAAATAAGGAAAAATCACGGTACTGTTTCAGTTCCAAATCGATTCCTACTGGACGGTCACTTATTGCACCTATTACATACTGCCCCGCATGTGAAAGATTAAAATGCAGGTTCTGATTAACTAATTCATATTTCCCAAATTGGTTTACTTGATATGTTAATTCTGCAGGGTCGCATTGCAATTGTTTTGCTAATTGCATATGAATTAACAAATTACCTATCATGCTACGCAAACGGTCCTCATATTGGCGAAAACGCTGAACATGATGCTGGCGTTCTTTTGGTAGGTTGAGGAGAAGCTGGTGAAACAGCTCCTTCTCTATCTCTTTTAGGCGACAAACGAATAGTTGGATCATGATGCTTTATGCTCCCTTAATGAAAATGCATCTGATTGTACAAATAACGTAAAGGCAAAACCGGCCTGCAAAAGTCCGACTATACCAAATAAGGTTATTTGATAAGCTAAAGTGTTTCAACTGCTTGTATGCCATCAGTAAAATGGCTGCAACAATGGCAATACCTGAAGCAGCAAAGCCACAGATACGATCATGATGAAGTTTTATCAAGATGTGACCTTCTCCATTGCATTACGTAAACTTTTTGGACGCATGTCCCGCCAGTTTTCTTCAATGAATTGCACGCATTCCATTTTCACCTCTGGCCCATAAACCTTCTTCCATCCGGCTGGAATGTCAATTGCTGCAGGCCATAGCGAATATTGCCTCTCTCCATTTACCAGTACAATATAGCTTCCCTGTTCGTTTTCAAATGGGTTATACATATTGTTCTTTCCCTTCCTTTACAGTTAGTGCTTCTTTTACAATCTTTCCTATTTCTGCTAGCGGAGTTGGCTGGCACATATCCTCATGCCGGCATGCAATGTCATAGCTCATTATATGACCGGTAATAAAGGGTGCCCAATTTTGTGCATCTACCTCAGGGAACCATTCTGGAACAATGGTCGATTTGAAAAATAATGCATCCCCCTGATAGCAGCCTGCTTCATGCTCTTTTAATAACCGAATCGAATTTTTAAATACTTCTTTTAAACTCATTATCGTATCTTCTGAAAGTGATGCGAGTGCGCTACCATCTGCCTGAAGCTTCCTAATCACAAATTCCTGTGTTAGCTCTGCATCTATTTTCGGCTCGAATCCTCCCAGTGCTAATAGTGCAACGAGTGCTTCCTGCTCCTCATTCAACCCAAATGGAGGGGCTAAGTGCATTGGATAAGCATCTAAAATAATGAGCTGTTCTACCTCATGGCCCATTTGCTGCAGTTGAACAGCCATCTCCTGTACAACATTTCCGCCAAACGACCATCCTAATAAACGATATGGTCCTTCAGGCTGTATCTTCTGGACGGCCTGAATATATCCAGCCGCCATTTCAGCCAGTGTTTTCGGCAGCTCTTCTTTCTTGCCTATTCCTTTCGCCTGAACACCATATATAGCGATATTTGAAGGCAATGTTTTCATTAGACCCGCATAGCACCAGCTTAATCCGCCTGCTGGATGGATACAGAATAATGGGTCATCCCCTTTTCGCAAAGGCAATATGACATCAAGAGCATTCGGTTCATCATCATCATTTAATTTCTCTGCTAGTCTCGCAACGGTAGGCGCCTCGAATAAATGGCCGATATTTAGTTCTTTTCCAAACGCCTCTTTAATACGTCCCATTAGCTGAACGGCTAGTAACGAATGACCACCTAGTTCAAAGAATCGATCTTCAATCCCCACCTGCGGCACATGCAATACCTCTTTAAAAATCTCACAGAGCAGCTCTTCCTGTGGATTTCGAGGCAGAGTCCATTCTTTTAAACTATGGTCCGGTATAGGCAATGCCTGTTTATCTAACTTGCCGTTAGTAGTCAGCGGGATCTCCTCAATGATCGTAAATGTGGAAGGAATCATATAATCTGGTAAATCTTTTGCAGCAAATTGGCGTAGAGCCGCAGTATCTATGACCTGATCTTCTTCGTTCACGATATAAGCTGCTAATCTAACATCTCCCGGCACATCTTCCCTAACAATTACCGCAACCTGTGCTATTTGCGGATGGTTGAGCAGGACATTTTCAATTTCACCTAATTCAATACGGAATCCTCGAATTTTAACCTGATGGTCAATGCGCCCTATATAATCGAGTTCCCCATTTTTTGTCCAGCGGGCTAAATCTCCCGTGCGGTACATTCGACTCCCAGGTTTTCCGTACGGGTTGGCAATAAAGCGCTCTGCTGTTAACGCTTTACGATCAAAATATCCCTGTGCCAATCCTTCACCTGCTACGTACATTTCACCAATTACATTTGGTGGTACAGGCTGTAGCTTTGAATCCAGCACGTACACATCTAAATCAGGGATGGGGACACCTACTAAGCTGTTCACATTTCTTTTTACCAGTTCTTTCGTTAATTTCACATAACTGACATGAACGGTTGTTTCAGTAATTCCATACATATTAATCAGTTCAGGCTTATCATCGGCATGTCTTGAATACCAGTCTTGTACTCTATTAAAATCCAAGGACTCTCCACCGAACACAATATAGCGAAGAGTTAACTGACTGCTAATATCAGGATGATCCCTGTCTGCCTGCATGAGCTGATAAAATGCCGATGGTGTTTGGTTTAACACGGTTACCTTCTCCATAGCTAATAAATGTAAGAATGCTTCTGGTGATCGACTCACTTCATACGGTACAACGACAAGTCTTCCTCCATATAATAATGCTCCCCATATTTCCCACACCGAGAAATCAAATGCATACGAATGGAATAAAGTCCATACATCCTGTTCATTAAACTCAAACCATGACTCTGTCGCATGCAATAAGCGAATGACATTCTGGTGAGGGATCACAACCCCTTTCGGACGACCAGTAGAACCCGAAGTATAGATAATATAAGCAGGATGAAGGCTTTGTAATGGGGTGTTTCTTTCTTCCTGTTTTATATCGGAATCATCAAGATGCCCTATCTGCTCAAAGTCTATATAAATACATTCCATTTCATCCATCTCAATAGGCAGTTCCATATCCTTTGCCGTCACAAAAATAGATGGTTTCACATCATTTAGAATGTACTCAATACGGTCCTTCGGATAGGCTGGATCGATTGGAACATAAGCTGCTCCTGTCTTGAGCACAGCCAAAATACCAACAAGCATATCAAGAGAACGTGGCAATAGCAGTGGAACAAAGGATTCTGTCCCGATTCCCTTCTTGATGAGGTACCGTGCAAAACGGTTTGCTTTTTGATTTAATTGTTCATAGGTTAAGTGCTGGCCATTATATGTAACGGCAATGCGAGCTGGATGGGCAGCTACCTGCTGCTCAAAATGTTTCACAATTGTCGATGGTTCTGTTTCAATCATTCCTGAATTCCAAGCGTTAATTGTCTGATGCCGCTCTTCATCTGTTATAATGCATAAGTCCTCAATAGTCGGATTTTTGTGCAACTGCGAAAGCACCATCTGATAACGGTGCATCAACATCTCAACCGTATCGAAATCATAGAGATCTGTTCTGAACTCAACAATGGTTTCAATCCCATTTGCTGTTTCATCCTTGTACAATTCACGCATTTCGATACTTAAATCAAACTTTGATAGCCCGACTGTATGCAGCTCAAATTCGGCTGGATTGTCATCAATATTTAATGAAGGCATTGGTGTGTTTTGCAGTGCAAACATAATTTGGAATAATGGATGGCGTGAAGCCACACGCTCCGGATTAATTTGTTCTACCAAGCGATCAAATGGCACGTGCTGATGCTCCCAAGCTTCAATACAGGTCGAACGTACACGTTCGATTAGCTGATCAAATCTTGGATTGCTGCTAGTATCTACACGCATGACAAGAGTGTTAATAAACATACCAATTAAATTCAATGTCTCTTTGTCTTCCCGTCCTGCAACCGGGCTACCAACCACAATATCTTCTCCGGCACCAAGCTTTGTCGCCATTGCACTAAATGCCCCTAGCAAGATCATATACAGGGTGGCATTTAAATCTTTAGCCAATTGCAGCAGCTGCTGATGCAGCTCTGATGGAATAACAAATTTATAGGTTTCCCCTTTTGTCTTTGTACTAGGATTCCGTTTTCGGTCCCGCATCAGTTCGATTTCATCCGGTATTCCTTCCAGCCGCTTTTTCCAGTAGGCTAATTCACGCTCCTGCAAGGAAATGCCATTGACTTTACGTTCAAGTAATTGCTGCTGCCACAGAACAAAGTCTGCATACTGAATAGGCAATGGAGTCAAGGAACCATCGTATGCCGCCTGAATATCTTGCATAAGTGTGGCTAGGGACCAACCATCTGCGCTAATATGGTGTAGTACAAACACGGCAATTCTTTCATTAATAATTGTTACTTTAAACCCTGCTTCATGCTGTAAATCAAAAGCATAACGGACTGCATGTTCAATCGCGCTTGCCTCGTCTTTTTCCACCACTTTCCATACATCAAATGGAACCAGTTCTTCGATAACCAGCTGATATGGAACACCATCTGAAGCTGGATATTTCGTACGTAAAATATCATGGCGGTTCGCTACTGCCTGCACAGCCTGTCGGAATTTGTCTACACAGATTTTTCGCTTAAATGTCACAACAAGCGGAATATTATATGTCGCACTTGGACCTTCCAGCTGATGCAAGAACCATAGACTTCTCTGATTGAAGGACAATGGAAGGCGTTTCGGACGCTTCAACTTTTGGATCTTTACAGGTGTGTCCACAGCACGATGTTGATCCAGCTTCCGAGCCAATGATTCAGGCGTAGGATTCTCAAATATCGATGAGATGGTTATATTCGCGTCCAGCTGTTGTCGTATTTTTAATAATAATTGTGTCGCTAATATAGAGTGTCCGCCCAAATGAAAGAAATCTTCATCTACCCCAACATGTTCAAGAGACAGCACTTCTTCAAATAAGCTGCAAAGAGTTTTTTCCAAATCCGATTTCGGTTCCTTTTTTTGTTGAGTGGACATATTCGGCCTTGGTAATCGCTTCCGGTCAATTTTTCCGTTGTTTGTTAACGGCATGGCATCAAGCGACACAATAAAAGAAGGAACCATATATTCTGGCAATTTCTGTTTTAAGGTTTTTGTTAACTCATTAGGATCAATGCTACCTACTATATAAGCGACAAGGCGCTTGTCACCCGGAACATCTTCACGAACAGTTACTACTGCCTGGTCAACCCCTTGATGCTTTGCCATTTTTGCTTCAATTTCTCCCAATTCTATGCGAAAACCCCGAATTTTGGTCTGCGAGTCGCTACGGCTGATATATTGCAGTGTTCCATCCTTTTTCCATTTCACTAAATCACCTGTACGATACATTCGGGTGCCAGGCGGACCAAACGGATTTGCAACAAAACGCTCTGCCGTCAAGACTGGCCGATTATGATAGCCTCGGGCTATTCCGTCTCCAGCAATGTACAGCTCACCGATTACATCTGGCGGCACCGGCTGCAACATGGAATCTAATACATAAACTTGTGTATTGTGAATAGGTTTCCCTAAATCTGGAATATCCCGATTTTCAGCTGGCACCTGCCTAGTTGTTGACCAAATCGTCGTTTCAGTAGGCCCGTACATATTATGAATGACCGCACCAGCAGATCCTAACTCATTGGCAAGGTGAATGGATAGCGCTTCCCCTCCGACCAATGCACGCAGCCCAGTTAAAGCATTCGGTGAATATTTCACAAGATACTGCCATACGATTGGTGTAGCCTGCATGATTGTAATGTTTTCCTGTTTAATGATGCGTCCCAGCTCATGTGGATCTTGAACTTCATGCTTCGCCGCAAGTACAACACATGCCCCGTTTAGTAATGGCAAATAAATTTCAAGCGCGGATATATCAAAGGAAATGGTTGTTACAGCAAGCAGTTTTTCCTTTTCATCCAGTTGAAAAGTCTGCTGCATCGATTTTAAGAAATTCATTAAACTTGCCATCTCAATCACAACGCCTTTAGGCTGCCCAGTTGAACCTGATGTGTAAATCATATAGGCTGCCTGGCGGGGTGAATGACTAGACTCAAATTCTAATAGAGTTCTTTCCTGCTTTAGATGTTGGACATTTATCGTCGTTACTTCTGCAGTAAAAGGCAGTTCCTCGAAATTCACAAGAACAATGGCCGGCTGTGAATCTTCAATCATATAATTCAAACGGTCTTTTGGATATTCTGGATCAAGCGGTACATAGGCAGCGCCAGCCTTTAACACACCAAGCATGGAAGCAACCATTTCTATGGAACGATCCATGCAAATACCGACAAACTGTTCACTGCCAATCCCTTTATTTTTCAATACAGCAGCAATTTTATTTACTTCCATCATTAATTGACGATACGTCATCGATTGATCATTCATCTGAATAGCAATCGCATCTGGTGTACGTAATGCCTGTGCTTCAAACGCCCGGGATAATGACTCATATTCATCTTCTATATGAGTTTGATTCCAATCCAACAATACTTGTTTGCGCTCATCCTCACTTAAATAATCCACAGTGAATATAGGAAGATGCTGATTCATCAATAGCTGTGTGAAAAATCGCATAAAACGCTCGGCATGCTCTTTCACCTTTGATTCACTGTAGCGATTTCGATTGGCTGCCACATCTAGTTGCATTCCCTCTGCTGTTTTATAAATATTGAAGGAAATATCTTCAACGGCCCCTGTAGAGAGTTTTTTCATTTGCCCAATCGCCGATCCAAACCTTAAATCTTCATAAAACGGCATAAAATTGACTTGCGGGCCGAAAAGAAGGTCTTCAGGATTAAGCTGCAAATCCCTACGTATCTGCTCATGACGGTAATGTTGATGCTTAGCTACCTGTGTCATTTTCTGTTTGGTCTGTAATACGATATGCTCAAACGACTGTTCAACAGTAAAGTCCATCCGTAATGGAACCGTATTTACTTTTGTACAAGGAACATTAACCGCCATACTGCCGAGACGCCCCATCATCGGTATTCCCAGTACGACACTCCCTACATTTGTTAACCGTTTTGTATAGGCTGCAACGGCAGCAGTTATAACGTGCTGGACATTTACCTTTAATTGTTTGGCCATTTCCTGCACTTTTGCCCAACACTCGTGTTTAAACATACTTTCATGCAAAAGAGTTTCACCGATATCCGTATTAGCACTTTCTGACAAACTAGCAATCTCAGTACCGGCCAGTTCTTCACACCAAAACTCATGATCTCTCTTATATTCTTCTGACTGTTTATATTGCCACTCTTCTTCGATCACGTTCTCATAGTTTCCAAATTCCTTCGTATATTCTTGACCATTCAAATAAGCGTCATATCGCTCGACTATTTGCTGAAAAATGAAACGAAAGCTATAGGCATCGCTCACCAGATGATGAATACGCAAATACAAATAGTGCAGCTGGCTATTTTCTGTAAAAACAATGGCGCGTACAAGTGGGTCCTTGGTCAGATCGATCATCGTTGCAATATCTTCATGCATGATGCGATTCGCTTTCTCAAAGTTTGCATTCTGATGTTCGCAAGAAAAGGATACGTTTTCTTCCAAGCGATGCCAAACCTGTCCGTCTTGTTCAAAACACTTAATATGTAATGCTTTTGCTGAAGTTATTGTATCGTTTACTGCCATTAATAGGATGCTCACATCGAGATCACCTTGTAATTGCACATATTCCGCTGTATTATACAGTGGGCTTGCTGTCATGTGATGTGCGTACCAAATTCCCAATGCTGCATCTGGTAATGGATAACTTTTTGCAGCCATTTCTTTTCCTCCTTATACAGCCGAATGTGTCTGAATCTTTTCAAGCCAGCCTTCAACCGTTGGCTGTTCCAAAAAATCTAGGAAATTAACAGAAATGCCTTGTTTACGCAGTTCTTCTACAATGGACATGATCATCATGGAATTCAAGCCGGCATAGAGTAAATTTTCGTCGTCCGCAATGGTATCCATCTCATCCTCTATATAGGATGCTATTAGTTCCCGCAGTTGTTTTCTTGTCATGTAAAATCCTCCATTCTTCGATTAGTTCCGTTCTATCTGGCCAGCTGTGGCCCTTTTTCTATCCATTCGCGCAAGTCTTTTTTCGAAACCTTCCCTAGGTGTGTCATTGGGAAATGATCGACTGCTACAAACTCATCCGGAATTTTATAAGCTGCGAGCCCACGTTCGGCTAAAAACTTTTTTAATTCTCGCGGCGATACTGCACTGCGAAAAATAACAAAAGCACAGCTTTTTTCGCCCATATAAGGATCGGTCTTTGCCACAATGGCCACATCATGAATAGCAGGATGTGCGAGGAGATGATTTTCGACTTCTTCTGCTGCAATTTTTTCGCCGCCACGGTTAATTTGATCCTTGGCCCTCCCTTCAACAGTTAGGTAGCCCTGTTCATTGACACTCACTATATCTCCAGTCCGGTAAAAACCATCTTTTGTAAATGCTTTGGCATTATGTTCTGGAGCCTTGTAATAACCTTGGATGGTATAAGGCCCCCGTGTTAATAAATGTCCTGCCACCCCAACTGGCAGCTCGTTATCTTCATCATCTACAATTTTTATTTCATCAAATGGCGACATAGGTTTTCCTTGTGTATGAAGAACGATTTCCTCCGGATCATCCAAACGTGTGTAACAGACTAAGCCTTCTGCCATCCCAAAGACTTGCTGCAATTTACATCCGAAAATTGGTTTAATTCTTTTGGCAGCTTCAGCACTGAATTTTGCTCCGCCGACTAAAATGACTTCCAAGCTTGATAAGTCCTCTGATCTTTGAGGCTTCACATCCAGCCAATGAAGTGCAAGCGGCGGCACAAGTGGCACCATAGTTACCCGGTGCTTCTCTATTAATGGAAAAGCTTCATCTGGACTCGGGGAAAGACTGAGCACGATTTTCCCACCTGCATACAGAGCCCCTAATATTCCAGGTGAACTCATCGGATAATTGTGGGCTACAGGGAGAACCACGAGAAACACGGTTTGATTAGTCACATTACAGCACTCTACACTTAATTTAATTGTGTACATATATTCATCATGTGTTCTCGGTATTAGCTTCGATCTGCCCGTACTTCCACCGGATAATTGTAAAAAAGCGACGTCACTTCCCTGAACTTGTACCTCTCTCATTGGTTCATCACTATAGACCTGCTCAAAAGAATGAAATTCCTCTGCATCTCCAACTACAATGACATGTTCTAATGATGGTGCGCATTCTTTAACTTGTCTTGCTAAGTTCCGATAATCAAATCCGCCAAATTGGTCAGGAATAATATAAGCTTTCGCTTCTGAAAACGTACAAAAATAGCTTATTTCGCTAAAGCGATGGGAAGGCAGAGAAAACACCGGCAATGCCCCCATTTTGAATAAAGCAAATACGGTTTCCACATAGGGAATAATATTCGGAAGCTGCACCACTACTCGGTCTCCCTTATCAATCCCGAGCTTTTGCAATCCTGCAGCAAGCATTGTAGCACGCTCATTTAATTCTCCGTAAGTAATCGAAGAATAAGCATCTATGACGGCAATATCATTGGCATACCGCTTGCTTCGCTCTTCAAGCATTTGTCCAAACGTCAATCCTTCCCAACAGCCTTGCTGCCGGTAAAACTCCGCCCTATCGGCTGGCCAAGGTGTAAATCCTTCAAGCATCTTCATACCTCCAATGTTCTTGTACAGGATAAAAGCTATTTAAATAAACAATAATGAATATCATTCTCATTAAAAGAAGACACAGTGGTAGCTATGCATAAGTAAGTTCATATTGATTTCGTTTAAGGAAATGCTGAATTTCACTGTAAAATTCCTCGAATTCATTCAAGTTCATTTGCTGTTTCGAATCTGATAAAGCGTTTGCCGGATCCGGGTGGACCTCAGCCATAATACCATCTGCACCAATGGCAAGTGCTGCTTTTGCTGCAGGAGCCAATAAATCTTTTCTTCCGGTAGAATGTGTAACATCCACTATTACTGGCAAATGTGTCTCCTGCTTTAAAATTGGAACAGCAGATATATCGAGAGTATTTCTAGTTGCTGTTTCGTAAGTCCGGATTCCTCTTTCACAAAGAATAACCTTTTTATTCCCATGTGAAAGGATATACTCAGCTGCCAACTTAAACTCTTCAATTGTTGCGGACAATCCTCTTTTCAGTAAAATAGGCTTATCGATTCTACCTAATTCATTTAAAAGGGAGAAGTTCTGCATATTTCTGGATCCTACCTGAATGACATCAACAAATGGGATTGCTTCTTCTATTTGATCAGCACTCATAATTTCTGTAACCACTGCCATATTGTGCTCACGGGCCACTCTTGACAGAATTTCCAATCCTTCTACTCCAAGCCCTTGAAAATCATAGGGAGAAGTACGCGGTTTAAAAGCTCCACCTCTTAAAAGCTTTACCCCTTTTTGCTTCAATACTGCTGCTACTTCCCGAACTTGCTGATCACTTTCCACTGCACATGGACCCATAATCAAATGAGGATCGCCATTGCCAATTCGCTCGCCATTTACCGTAACGATTGTATCTTCTTTCTGGTGTTCTCTTGAGTAAAGGAAAGTTTTCTCCTTCTTTTTATCTGAAAGTCCCTTAAAAAGATCTTCAATCGCCTCTATCATTTGTTCATCTTTCTTCTTTTTCGCTAAATGGACCATCCTTGTGAAAAGTGACTCGGATGAAATCCCATCATTTGTTTGCAGCTCTTGAACAAGTTTATGCCTTTTTAACACTAATTGTATAAGCTGTTCTTCAATCTTAGTGATCGCATCTTTTGAGCTGGATAAGTTTTTCATCGCAATGGACTCCTTTTATGAATTAATTACCTGATAGGTAATTGATTTACAGCTTCATTCAATGAATGGAGGGGTATTACTTTTCCGTTAATTAGCTACGCCCTCTTTCCTTTTCAGCTCTTCCACGATCTTGGAGGCTGTGGTGGTCATTCCGCAGCGGGAGGATACATAGTTTAATGACATAGCATGGAATTCGGATGAAAAATCTGCTACTGCATCTGCTACAAAAAATGGCTGTATATCCTGCATAAATGCATCACAAGCTGACAGTAAACATCCGATATGAGCATATACACCACAAATGATAAGCTGATCACGCCCCTGAGACTGAAGGTATTCCAGTAATTCCGTTCGTTTAAATGCGCTGTATCTCCACTTCGTCAGCACCATATCCCCTTCATCTGGTGAAATCTCCTCAATGATGTCCGTGTATTCAGGCTTATCCTCAAGTCCCACTCCCCAAAAATCGGTAAGAAGTGCCCGGTCTTTAGGAGATTGATTTCCTGGCTGAGCAGAATAAACAACTGGGATTCCGCGTTTTTTGCATTCCTCTTTCAGCAGTTTTATATTTTGCTTGAGTTCAATAATAGGAGACTGGTTTTCATCATAAGCATTTAAAAAATACTTTTGCATATCATGGATAAGTAGGACAGCTCGGTTAGGTTCGATTTTCCAGTCTACCTTATTTTCTGGCAAATTCTCTATTCCTGGCATTTTATATGGTGAGATGGAAGGGATACCCATCAAGCTTCACTCCTTTTATTTATGTGTCTTCTATCTTATTTGACATTCTACTTGGGCTCAGGCACGGTCCGCAGATATAGTGCTGGCCTACTAGAATTTCAATATTTTGAGATTCCATTTGATACTATCATTCGTAATCTATAAGTCGTTTAATCCCATTGCATTAAGCATTGTGCGAAGTTTAGCAGAGGTTTCATTCCATTCCTCCTCAGGCTTTGACCCTTCTACAATTCCTGCACCTGCATATAAAGAAACAGTGCTATTTTCAATTTCTGCACAGCGGATGGCAACGATCCACTCCCCATCGCCGCTTTCATCACACCAGCCAACAATACCTGTAAAATAATTACGATCAAAAGGCTCTATTTCATTAATTACCTCATATGCCCTCTTTGTCGGGAATCCGCAAACCGCTGGTGTAGGATGAAGAGCAAGGGCTAAATCTAGTGATGTAAATTGGCTATCTACAAGTTCTCCTTTCATTTCTGTTGAGAGATGCCACATGGTTTCTGTTTTCACAAGAGATGGCTTATCTGGTACAACCAAGTTTTTACATAGTCCCTTGAGTCCTTCGGCCACTGCTTCAACCACCACGGCATGCTCATGTAAATCCTTCTCAGATGCCAATAGTTCCTCCGCTCGCCGCTTATCTTCAACAGGATCTTCACTCCGGGGTCTCGATCCAGCAAGTGGATTGGCCAACACGGTTGTTCCGGACCTTGATACGAGCAGCTCCGGACTTGCCCCAATAAAAGTTCGCTTATGAATTTGATCCGAATCAACAGGTTGACGATTTAATAGATTGACGGCAAATGTATAGCCCCCTGCATTATGCTGTACCAAATTCCGCAAAATATGTTTGTTGTCTATCGGTTCCATTGTTTGACATCTTAATGCTTTTGCCAGAACAAACTTTTCCAGTTCCCCATCTTTAATATAGGTCAGCCCTTTGTTGACACCTTCCATATACTCCTCACGTTCAGGTATAAATTGACATTCATATGTACGAACGGAAACCTTGCAATCTTGTAATTTATCATTTTCTTGAAGAGGTTCAGCAAATTGGATCTTCTCAGGAATGATGAGCTGCGGAGCATTCTTTGGATCAAAAGGAATAGCTCCTACTGCCACAGGTTTTAACATCCCTTCTTCCTTCGCATCTTCCAATGCTTTCTTTACATGGTCCGAAAGATTGCTGTGGTCCACATTCCTTTCATGGAATAATTCCTTAAATACACCTTTAGCTAACATGGTTCTTCTAGGTGAAGACAGGTAAAAGTCTTCCTCTTCATAATCATTAAGCAACTGGTCTTTTTCTTCTGCCATTGTTATAACACCATTCATTTTTCGTCCCTCCTAATGACGCTTTTTTGAATTCTATGAAATGCCTAATGTCGCTCCTCCATCTACACATATGTTTTGCATCGTAATATGTGAAGAATGATCTGAAACTAAAAAAAGTACTGTATTGGCGATTTCTTGAGGTGTAGCTATTTTTTTTAAAGGTATTCCTAAACGATAGGACTCTGGAACTCCCCGAATGAACTCTTCTTCTCCAGAATCATCCTTCCAAAGCATTCGCAGCATGTCCGTGTCCGTTGAACCAGGCGACACGATATTACAGCGAATATTGTATTTGGCAAGCTCAAGCCCCAAACATTTTGTGAACATCGTAGCCGCAGCCTTTGAAGCAGCATAAGCAGAAAGGGATATTCTCGGTGTAAATGCCGCATTGGAACCTACTGTGACGATTGAACCCCTTTCTCTAGGAATCATTCGCCTACTTACAGCACGAGATAAAATAAAAACCCCTGTTGAATTAACGGCGAACGCTTCGTCCCAATCTTCATCCTTAAGACTGTCAACGGTTCCCATTCGCATAACTCCTGCTACGTTGATTAAAGCCTCAATAGGACCGTCATTTTCCTCTATTCTTTTTACGGTCTCTTCCACAGCTGGCCGATCACAAATATCCAGAGGATACGCGGCCACTTGTAAGCCTTCCTTTTTCATATCCGCTTCAAGAGTATTCACCGCATTTTCCTCTTTATCCATTAAGGCAACGAACATACCACTTTTGGCTAGTTCTCTTGCAACGGCCTCTCCTATTCCTCCAGCAGCACCAGTCACAATTGCCACTTTTTTGGATGATAATGTAGACTGCATATTTTCCTTCCTTTCTTGAAGATAAGACAACTGGCAGGTTTCGAACCTATAACAGCAGCTGCCTTAAAAATATGGCTAATGAAGAATAATGATAATCATTCTCAATCAAAAACAGGCTTAATTTCTTTATTTATCCATGAAGTAGATAATCAATAAATTTTATAATTGCCTTAAAGCTTATATAAACGATAATGATTATCACTATCACTTTCCAACACAAATGATAAATGTTCTCAATTAAATAATCAAAGGTTTTTCACTATATTTTCCATTTTTGATAAAATAGTCCTGTTTTAAAAAATCCTCCTTTCTTCCCTGATAAATAAACCAAAAAAAGCGTTAATCTTCATGATTAACGCTATTTCAGTATATTAAAATCTATTTCAGTATATTAAAATCTATTTCAGTGACAGACCAATTTTTTGGCATGCAATAGCTAAAATTACCCATATTTAAAACTGATAAGGCAGAGGGTAGTCCTCATTTCCGGATCTATCCACTCATACTGTTGACATGAAGTACAAGCCTAGTAATTCCTAAAAGCAGGACAACAAGCACAAGGCATGTGCTTAAGGAATCTAACTGAATGTTGATCCATATATTAAAATGACTAATGAACCTAGAATAATCGTCCTTTTAACCCCCTATTCTACGGGCAGTATCGGCCACATTATCCACTTTCTACTCCAGATGCTTCTGGAACACAATCGTATAAAAGTGCGGCATTTGCAGATGATAGGGATGATGAGCCGACCAAGGATCCTAGATTGTGTTACATCAAGGTCGGAGGCGTCCAAAAAATTTTTCTAAAAAAATGTGAAACTTTCTTTGGACAAACCCGTATAACATATATAAAACTAAAAATAGGCAGGAGATTTATATTGAGCACGACCATTTTACAGCTTGGTGCATATGCATTTGAAATTTACTATTGGTTGATTTTAATAGCGATTTTTGGATCGTGGTTCCCACGATTTCAAACCTCAAAAATTGGTTTATGGGTTCACCAATTAGTCGAGCCTTACTTAGGTTTTTTCAGACGTTTCATTCCCCCGCTCGGACCCATTGATTTTTCGCCAATCATTGCCTTATTGGCTTTAAGATATTTAAGCGGATTTGCCCTAGAAGGTTTGCGACAATCCTTGAATTTCTTAGGAATTTAATAGATGAGGGTGTCCCTAAAATTTAACTTTTAGGGACACCCTCTTTTTGTTAGGGAGTTTTTTCTATTGTTATTATTCTATCAAACTTTGACATGTATCAACAATAAGAGTCGAAATAATCTAATACTTATTTAAATAAATCCGTAATTTCAATATTCAAGATCTCAGGTAATAAACATAGATAGCGTAGTGATACATTCTTCTTTCCACGTTCAATTTGACTGATAGTAATTCTATGAATACCTGTAAGTTTTTCCAAACCTTCTTGAGAAAGGTTATATCTGATTCTCCGATAACGAATATTCTCTCCAATTTTTTGTTTATATGTTGTAAAGTTCATTACTATCTCTCCTCTGGACATAAATAAAAATTCCCCCATAACAAAACAAACCTTTTATTCTTATAAGGTCTTTTTTGTTAAGGGGGAATCCCTGTCTTTGATATTGATATTTATTTTAATTAAAAAGATTATAACATGATTTTATTAGCTTGGGTAGAAACATAAGTGGAATAATCTCATTACTCAAATTATATGTACTTTTATTTATCATTAATATTTATGTTAATATTAACATTTTTTTAATGATTCTTGATCCAAACGAATTCCATTGATCGCTTTCAATAAATAGTCGCTGTTCTCGCTCATTTTTGATGAAGGCATAACCGTTCTTTTCCAAAGCTAGGCACCATTTTCGTAAGGTGCTATCACCAATTCCTAAGGTGTGGCTCACTTCTTTTGTGCTGTAAGCTCGTTCTTGCGATTCCATTTATTCAAACTCCTCATGGACAACCATTTTGAGTGGAGATGAGACGAGATGTAGAGCGTTCATTTATCCGTTTTAGAAGCATTCGACAGACAGGAGCGACTTACCTGTTTCATAAGGATGAAAAGGTCCAAGAGGTTTGCATAAAATCCCCCTTTTTTATGCAAGATTCAGCACTCCAGAAAAGGGGAAAACCCTTGATCTATCAACGATGTATAAAATCCTGCATAAACGAGTAAAAACGAAAAACCGCCGATTCCTTGTGGGTCAAGGGATTGGCGGTTTTGTTTACTTCCCATCATTGGCCTTATGTAAACTAAAAATGTATATACTATTCATGAGTTTGAAAAATTTAATAAGGAAGGTAGATCTTTTAAATTAGCGAGTTTATTTACACCATAAAATAAACAAAGGATAAAATTCCAAATTGCACTAATACAACCATTACGGCTATACTAGCCAAGTCTTTATCTGTGTTTTTTGGTAAAATTTTGTATCCTATAAAATTACAAATAAGCATAAAAATAAAAATTACAGAAAAAATCATTAATTTTATCATATTCTCATTCCTTCCTATTAATTTAAAAAATAATTTACCCCACTTCCTAATAAAAAAAACACAGTATATAAACATAGCAGACTATATGTAAATTTCTCATGATTAATAAATTTCTTTGTTAAGAAATATCAAAAGAATAAAATCCGCTATAAAAAGCAGCAGCGCTTGATAAAGCTAATGCAGAAACCAAACCTCATAATAAAATAAATTTTTATATCCCCCCTTTCAAAATATGTAATATTTTGTAATAATTGTTATATTAAACTAATAATATAATTTACTATTACTGGAAATTACAATAACATAAATTGTCTTATTTAGATAATGATTTACGGAGGTATATTTAGTGTCATACATCATAAGAGCTACTGATATTAGCAAAAAATACAATTCCAATTACCATCAAACTGTATTAAAACCAACACAATTTACTATAAAAAAAGGGGCTATTTATGTAATAGAGGGAAAAAGTGGATCGGGAAAATCAACCTTTTTAAGTATTTTAGGAGGGATGGAAAAACCAACACAAGGTAAAGTATTTTATAAAAACTATTCTCTTTATGATTTGGATGATAAGGAACAAGCCAAAATACGAGGAGAAAAGTTTGGGTTTGTTTTTCAATCATTTCAATTAATTCCGGAGTTAACTGTAAAAGAAAATATTGAATTGCCACTACAATTTATTGATCCCCCTAAAAATAAAAAAAGTGTTAAAGAATTAGCTGAAGAATTAGGGATACTATCGCATCTAAACAAAAAACCGACCTTTTTATCTGGAGGGGAGCAACAAAGAGTAGCAATTGCGAGAGCTTTAATTACATCTCCCGAAGTTATATTTGCTGATGAACCCACTGGAAACCTTGATCAATTTACTAGCAAAATAATTGTAGATGTACTTACAAAATTATGTACTCAACAACAGGTATCACTTGTAGTAGTTACCCATGAAAAGAATTTATTTCATCATCCCCACAACTTATACACCATGCAAGATGGTAAACTTAAGGTGGAATTCGAAAATGTTTAAATTAGCACTAAAATTTTTATTTTCCCGAAAAAAATGGCTAATTTTAATGATTGGTTCTTTAGCAATAACTATAGCCTCAGTAACTTCGATTTTTACTGCTTCTGAAGCAATTAAAGAAGCTTTAAAAGTGAAAGCTTTTGATCTATATGGGGAACATACAGGAATTTTAACAGGAATATACGAGACAAAAGAGTCGCTCCAAAAAGAAGCCAATATGGTTGGGGAATACCAATTAATAGATACAATAATTATTGATAAGGATAAACTTGCTACTATTGGTTGGATGGATAATAATGCAATAAAATTAGGCCATATAAAATTACTTGAAGGTAAATTTCCTAAAAATGACAAAGAGGTAGCAATAGAATCTGCCTATTTACAACTAATCGATGATAATTGGAAAATTGGTCAAAAAAGAAAAATACATATAAATGATAAAGAAGTAAATGTTCGTTTAGTTGGGATTATAAAAAATTACTCAGCCCAGTGGTCTGTTCCTATTAATCTAGAAAAGGGGGTAAATGATTTTCCAAATATATTTATTTCCAATAAACTTTCCTATACAGAAAGTAAATCCAAGAACTTTCTTATAAAATTTAACGGTAATAATAAAAAAGCTACGGAAAAAATGGAACACCTTCTAAATAAATTTAATCAAAAAGGAATGATTAATGAAAAATTATTCAATAAAGGTTTAATAGATTATGATACCATTTTTTTCCTATCCATAACTTTTCAATTTTTGACCTTACTTCTATCGCTATTTTGTATAGTTAGCTTATTTTCTTATTTTAATATAGAACAGAATCATAAAATAGCCGTTTTAAAGGCGATAGGCTCCAATAAACTAAAATTATATAAAATATATTTTTACCAGTGTTTGATCATATTTTTATTGAGTTTAATAGTAGCGATTCCATTACAGCTTGTATTACACTTACTTATCATTGACCAATCTTTTAAACAAGGTACTATTAATACCTCCAATATATTTTATCTAATAAGTGTAATAGCTATATGGTTGTTTTTAATATTTATTATCATATTCTTTATCTCCACCCGCTCAGTTAAAAAATCAGACCGTTTTTCAATTAATGAATTACTAAGCAAACAAATGGATCCCAGTTATTTGTATGATATATTTACTAAAAAATTTAATCTCAAGTCGTTTACTAAAAAACAGTTAGCCCGACAGCTTTTTATTTATCCAAAACAGCTAATTTTTACTATATTGATACTATGCTTTACTATTTTATTAATAACTTTTTCGATATTTATTCAAAAAGAAGCTGCTGGTATTTGGGATACAACTCAGGAATATTATTTAACTTCTCAGGAAACGTATGGATATGAAACGATTGACAATTTCAATGTCCTTAAAAATCAAGGCCTAACATTTTCTGTAGAGGACGTTAAGGAAATTGAAAAAATTCCCGGGATTCTTTATATCGATAAAAACCCATTTATGGTTGATGTTCATCCATTAATCCATTCGAACTTAATAACACCTTCTATTCGTAAATGGATAGAAGATTACGGTTCAGTTGATGATCTAAATAACGATAAAGAAATAATTCCTAATGTAAAATATACTATCGTTAATTCGGAAGAATTTAATGAGATTTACTCAGGTAAAGAATATAAAGATTTTGTTGGAAAAATATTGCTATACATCCCAAGCAATAATCGCAGCTCAAATGATAAAGAATTAGTTGGAAAAAAACTAAGCTTAATAAAAAAATATAAAAGTAATAATGGTTTTGAAACTATACAAAAAGATTTTGAGATATTTGATGTTATCAACAAACCATTAGTAAAGAAAATAATTGATCATCATAAGATACAAAACAATGAAATCACTATTGTATTAGATGAACAAACAGCTTTAAAATCAGGACTATTTCCAGGATATAATGAACTTGGAATTTATATCCAAAAAAATTTATCGACCAGAGAATATGAAAACATCGATCATAAGGTAACTGGATTAATAGCAACTATTCCTGGAAGTCTATTTCAGAACATTCCAGAATTCATAAAAGAAGATACAAAAATATACTCACTTACTGGATTCTTAGGAATATTATCATTTATTGTTGCAAGTATTTTAACTGTGATAAGTATCGTAATTATTGTATTTAGTAAATATAACCTTGAAAAAAGAAATTGGGGTATTTACTTATCACTGGGGATGAATAAAAAGCAAATCATAAAGTTTCTTAACTTGGAAATTCAAACTTATCTTTTTATTTCAACTATAATAAGTTCCATTATTTTTATCATTGGTATGATAATCATTAATCATATATATCCTTTTTCGTTTTATTTGAAATATTTTTGTTTGGCCATTTTATCAATATCAATTTTTTTAATAATTGGAAGTGTTGTTTTAGGAAAGATTATTAAAAATCAATCAATCTCTTCTATCTTAAGAATAGTCGAGTAATAATCAATTAGTATGACTGGATTCAAACAATACACTTAAAAAGGTGCATCTCCTGATACGATAAAAGTATCAAATTTTTAGGGAGATGCTTTTCTATATGCCCCATCCATAAAGCAAAGCTTTTCGAAATACTTCACCTTATCAGGTGATTAAAAAACGGTGATTGAAATATAACTCATTTTTCTAATAGCCAGTCTACTAATATTTAAAAATTCATTGTATGATCTTAAAAACAAACATGGTTTTCCGACCGCTTAGCAAATCAATGATTAAAGCTTCTTCAGCATTCCCAACAGACTTAAGACGCTCCTCTCCCTCGCCAGGAAGGGGCAACACAGAAAGTATGGGATTAAGACTTTGGAGCCTTACACTTTTAAAATCATACATTACACAATCTTTCAAATAAAAAACGGCTCGTATTTCTCAGTAACGGGTTTACTTTTGGGGTACAAAATTAAAAATCACAAGGGAAATCACGGTCTAAAACACCTAATTTTCTCTATGTAAATCACAGTTAAATTCGCAAAAAAAGAGCTTGGACTGTCCAAGCTCTTTTAAATATTGTTTAATGCCTTTATAACCACCATTTCTCTTGAGGGATTAAAACTGTCTCTATATTAAAGTTTTTCTCGAACCAATCTTTCATCAAGGTTTTGTGAACAAGAAATTCTGATGCCGAATGGGAAACACCTATTAAAGACATAGAAGTATTTGAAGCATATTCCATCATTTGTTTATATTTCTGTTTTCCATAATCATTATCAATGTGGCAATGGATTTCGCCAGTAATGTAGGCTTGGACACCATTTTCTTCAGCTTCTTTCATCCAATCAACTACATCACCGCAACCAGCAACAATTGCAACCTTTTGAATGTTATCTAATTCTTGACCCTCAAAATCAACATAAGGAATTTCAAAAGTATTCTTTAAGACGGAAATCAAGTTGGAGGTATTTGTTTTTTCGATATTGCAATATAAGACATATTCATTTTTTGCATTTACTGTATCATCAACAAGAATTTGTGCATTTAGCTCTTTTGCTATTGCAATATTCGTACCCAATTTTTTATGACAATCCAATGGAATGTGGCAAGTATAAATGGATAGATTTTTCTTTTTAATTTTGTTGATGTATTTTTCTTTAATTGGTACAAAGCCTTGTCCCCATTTCCCCTTTGGGTCTCCACACTCCATCAAAAGGGGATGGTGCATAAATAATAAATCTCCACTATTGCTTTCTTCTATAAACCGTTCCAATACTTTATCGGTAGGGAATACTGCAAGAAAAACTTTCTCGACAGTTGAATTCCCTTTTAACATCAGACCATTAAATAATTCCACAAAGTTTTTTTCGAAAGCTGTTTGCCAATCAAAGTTTAATGGGTCATAAACCCTTGGAATGAACCGACTAAAAGAAGCATCCTTTCCAAATGAATTTATATCGAATTCAGCGTCTAATTTAGACACTATTTCCTTTAGCTCAACCATAAAATTATTCCCCCAAATAAATTGATTTTTATTTATTTCTTAGAAAAACAATTTAACTAAATATTAAAAATATTTTAACACAAAATTTTATTTTTCCTTATAAAAAAATCACTCCTGTTTTTTAAGGAGTGATTCTACTTGAAATACAATATATCACCTCTAAAGTAAACCTGTTAATTTCTCCAAGCCGCTTTTTTCTCCCACTAGAGTGATTTCTCTTCCAATTTAAATCCTTCCACCACGACCTCTTCATCTACCTCTAGAAGTAGGCATCTTTTTCCTTCGTATGTAATATATTTGACATGTTTCAGGTCTTTCGGATCAATGGTTACATTGGCCACTTTTGTTTCAATTTTTATCGTTTTCGGCACTAAACTGCTCGCTTTAAATTCATGCTTTTCGTCCGAAACGACGCTTTTAAAGGCGTGCTCCACCTTCGCTTCATCAACATTTTCGACGCCACTAACAGTTAAAATCCGTTCGATGTCGCGATAATCCAGGGTTGGGGCTTCACTTTCTTCCTTTTCCACATTCTCTTGGACCACTCGATCAATTTCTTCATAAACACTGGAAATGACCCTCGAATCCACTTCGTCCCCAATTACTTCTTTTAAAATCAAATCAAAACAGTCTTTATCATCCTGTGCAGTAATGATATCCTCACAATCAAGAACTTTATCAATAAACGTATAATCGGGTTGGTTCACTTTCCCGGCACAATAAAGAATATGATTCACATCTGCACGATTGTCATTAAATGCAGGGAACAGGAAACCACACATAGGTGAATCTAAATTAATAATCGGATCCACGACATGATAAGATTTGAATTCTTTTTCAATATAATCAAACATGAGGGCTTTTTTGGGCTGATCGGTTTTATTAAGGCTGCATAGGATAAACTCGTTGACATACACCTCATCATCCCCACCCTCTTCGGATTCCGGATTCCTCTTTTTAGTCGGCTTCCGATACTCTCCACGGATAAATGTCACCACGGTGTCAAATTCATAGGAGGCATAGGCAAACATTTTTCCCACGATCTCCAGCATATTATCCTGCCAATCGGCGGAATCCATTTGCATCCCTTCGTAGAGAATCGTTTGTGTACTGTAATCCACATCCCGTTTGAATTTCAGCTCAAATAGCTTTGCATCCAGATGCCCGGTCAACACCTTTTTAAAATTGGCTAGAAAAAGTTCTTGTGTTTCTTGGTCCAGCATTTGAAAAGGCCTGCTGACTTGGTGATAGATTTCACCTGATTCTTTTTTGACATATACATTGAAGATTTCTCGAATATTCATCCTAGGGTTGTCTAATTTAAATTGTTTTCGAATATTAGCAATGTCTTTTTTGTTCATTTGTCTCATCTCCCATTTCTTGATTATACTGTTCGGAACCGAATCTTCCTAGTGAAAGCCATACCATTTGCTATCGAATGATTGGGAGAGAAGACGAGAAAAAGCTCACTCGAAATCGTCATAAACGACCGTTTTCCTTTCGAGTTCTTCCATCTTGACTCAAGCTCTGGTGATTCGTATTAAAATCTTAATGGGGCGTTAGATGTTCTTAGTTCAATGCCTTCTAGCTTTTTCACAGTCAAATAAAATTCTAAACCAGAACGGACAATGTCTAGTTTCGTCCGTGGTCCAATGGTTATTTCTCGAATTAACAACCGCTTCTCACCAGATTGTTCGTCATATTCATAGACAGGAACTTTGATAAAAGGAATGAACGCGCCTCTGGATACGCGGAAGTGGATGGATTCATTCGATTTCGGAATGTATATAAATCGATATTCTTCTTCACTAGCAAAAGCAGGATGTTTAATAAAGCAACCTAATGTACTAAAAGTAAATAACAATGCCTGGGAAAAACGCTCTTCTGATAATTGGGAATCCCTAACCAGATGTAAAAGTTTTTCTATCACCTTTTTAACAATAGCTTTTTGCTTTTCTTCTGAATAAATGACTCTTCCCACAAAGGTAAACTGAGAATTGAAAGATTGGCCGAAGAACTTTTTCCCATCGATGCCAATATTACATCCCTCATTCATTCCATAATTATTCCATAAAACGAGTGAATCCGGGTTTTCTGTTAATGAAAACGCAAATATATTTAAATCCTTATAATAGCCCTCTGTAGATGCAAAGTCCTTGTATAAGGAAATAAAAGTCTCCTTTTCTTTTGAATCCTCTACATCAACAATTACTTTTTTGACAATTTCGTTGACGTAAGATATTTCTTTATAGTCATTCATAAAATCGACACGTGTGACCCAAATGCATTTTTCACGATCCAGGATATTATTTAAGGCCTCCATCGAGGTGTAATGATAAAGCATAGGCCCATTCATAATTTTCGATAAATTATCAAAAACATGTTCAAGAAAGAAATTCGCCATCTCTTGTGTCGTTTCATCGATAATAACCTTTCCCAAATTCCTTCCTCCCCAATACGTTTTACCCTTTAGTATATCTATTAACGGAAGGAAACATTTCTAGTTTTATGAATAGAATTTCAAAAAATTTCAAGTGCAATGGATGAGCTCTCAACTAAGATAGCCCCTGATTGAACATATGGCAGTGCTAGAACTTGCCTTTAACCAATTTTGCTATGTACAAACAAAAAACTCGCCCATTTGGCGAGTCTTCAATATATCAAGCGACCACTTCCCGCTCATTCTTAAATTTTTCATACTGCTTTTCGGTCATGATTGTTTTTAGAATTTGGACAACTTCCCAAACTTCTTGGTAAGAAGTATATAGTGCAACTGGAGCTAGACGGATAATGTTCGGTGCCCGGAAATCAGGAATAACGCCATTTTCCTTTAGGGACTTGCAAATACGGGCAGCTTCCTCATGCTCAAGACTTACATGTCCACCTCGTCGTTCCTCTTCTCTTGGTGAGCCGATGTGAAATCCCATGCCAGCCAATTCTGTTTCAATTAAATCCATTAAATATTGAGTAAGTTTTAAAGATTTTTCACGGATACGTTCTATTCCTGCTTCATGAAACATGTCTAAGGACCCAATCAGGGGTGCAAGACTCAGCACATGTGGAGTTCCGATTTGGAAAGCTCCGGCAGAGTTTGCAGGTGTAAACGTATGTTCCATATCGAATTGCTTCTCTTTATTCGAACCAAACCAACCAGTCATTCCCGGTAATTGATTAAAATGTTTTCGGTTGACAAATAAGGCGCCTACTGCACCTGGTCCGCCATTTAAATGTTTGTAATTACACCAGAAGGCAAAATCAACATCCCATTCACTGAAATAATGTGGGATCGATCCAGCCGAATGACAGGCATCAAACCCGATTATGATCCCTTTTTTGTGGGCTGCTTCTGTTAATCGTTTCATATCTAAAATTTGTCCGCTTCGGTAAAGAATCGTTGGGAGAACGACTAGAGCCACTTCATCGGTCATAGCTTGAATAAGATCCTCTTCATCTAAATAACGACCATCACGGCTCTTTACCCGAATGAGGTGAGTATCCGGATCCAAACCATGAAGCCTCAACTGGCTTTGAAGAGCATAAATGTCAGATGGAAAATTAAGTTCATCTGCCAATATTTTTGTACGTTTTCCTTCCGGTTTATAAAAGGTGGAGACAAGCTGATGTAGATTAACGGTGGTGGAGCCAGTGACAATCACTTCTTCTTCTGAAGCCCCCACTAATGGCGCCAGTTTCTTACCTAATTCCTCCGACATATAAAACCATGGATGTTTCCCCTGTGTCCAGCCATCAATTCCATATTGCTTCCAATCTTCCAGTGTCTCTAGCAGTGTCTTTTCTGCTCTCTTCGAAAGAAGCCCCAATGAATTTCCGTCCATATAAATCGTTCCAGGTTTTAAATAAAACTCCTCACGAAAACGCGATAGAGTGTCTTTCTCATCTAACTGTTTAGCAAACTCCAATGTTGGCAAGAACTCAGACATCATTTCTCCCATCTCCCTATATTGAAATCGTTTACAAAAAGAATAACAAACAATATGACATGATGTCAATAACTTAGAATACTAGGGAAACAGGTCCGCGAAATTACGACACAATTCCATCTTGATAAAATTTTTCTCAAATAAGAATATATGGTAATGGGGGGGTTCTATGAAAAAATATGTAATTTGGTCTGTTTCCATTCTTGCTGCTTGTGCAATTATTTTTCTAGCCACGATGAAGATTATTGATAATGTTAAAGAATTCAAGAAAAAAGAAGTGAAGATCGAAAAAGCTGTTTCTCAAGAAGAGAAGAAAGAAAAAGAGAAAGAACATGAGGAACAAACTGGCTACATTGGTGGAGAAAATGAATTAGGTCTTAAACCAGATTCTGCTGAGGTGACTGTTGTTGATGTCATGCACAAAATGACTCATCAAAAAGTTAGAGCTGATGATAAATGGGGGGCTTATCCAATGACTCCAGAAAACATTGAGATTGTTTATCATATTGTTTCTAATAGCTCTTTTAAAATCAAAGGAGACTTGTTAGAAATTGTTACAAGATGGAAAAATGGTGATTTTTCCAAAGCAGATGAAGACCATAACTACCTATGGAGATACCAAGGTGGAAACGTCGGTGAAGCTCATGGTCTTATGAGTCCTGAAGAAGAAGCTGAATTCATTAAAAACAACTTTCAAAAATAACTGGAATAGGAGGATTTTTCATGATGAATAAAAAAGTTGTTATTGCTGCTGCCCTTAGCTTGGCAATTGTAGCAGGAGGAGCATTGATTGCTTTATCGAATAGTGATAAAAGTAAAGTAGAATCTAATGAAACTGAGTATCCTAATCTCAAACCACCAAGAATGCATGTAGTAAAAGGTATCGAAAAGGTTGGCGTTACTCCAAGAAGAATTGGAACAAGCTGCCAAAAACGTTGGAGAAATTAATAATGTGAAGGATCTCCAAAACCACTTGATAACTTTATCTTTACAAAAGCTTGAGTTTAAAGGTGAACAGTATCACAAATTTATTCCTCAAGGAACTGCTGACGTAGCAAGAATTCAGGTGACAAAAGCTAACCTTCAATACCTACACAACCAAGCAGTCAAGTTAAATGCCCCAGCAGAATTTGTGAAAATTATAGACAAATGGAAGCAAGGAGACTTCTCTGATATGCTCAATGACTATGCTTTGATTAGAGAGGTAAAACCGGAGGAGAGCGCAGCAATAAAAATGAGAACGGAAGAAGAAGAACAGGAATACATCAAGCATTTCTTCGGTGATAAAGGATTAGAAATTCATAATCGAGATTGGAAATAGTCATTAAAAATAAGCTCTGAATTCTTTCTCTGAAGTTTTTTAAAAAATGGAGCACATCATGTTAAAACAACTATTTTCTTTATTCCCTATTCTTCTTATTTTCGCAAGCTTGTTTTTCCCATTCATTTTAATAGATCTATTGATTATTAATTTAATGGATGGATCTTATTCTAAGTTAATGTATTTAATCCTGTTTCTTGTTGTATTTTATATAGCTGATTTAATATTGAATATCTTCATAGACAGTTTGTTGAAAGTAATGGCTGATTTTAATTTTTTAAAAATGAATGGCAACTTTATTTCTGCAATATTTGATTTATTAGGTAGTTTTATTGTGATTAGTCTTCTTGATTCTATATTTCAAACAGTGAATCTTTCTATTGGCATAAAAATATTAATTGTTTTCATTCATACATTATTAGTATTTTTAATCAATAACTTTCAAACTGAAATTGACCAGGGTGCTGACAATACAGACAATAAGCTGCCATCAACTGTCGAATATGAAATAAGGTATCTTTTGCAAAAAGAAAATTTAGTCACTTGCATTGACTTAATAAAACAAAAATATCCCGATATACCTAAAAAAACAATAATAAAGACGGTTCGAAAAATGAATAACGAACATAAATAAAAATGACTCCTTTTAGGGAGTTATTTTTATTTTGAAAGAAATGGTTTTTGAAAAAAGAGAAGTTTATTTAGGACAAAAATGGTGTAGAACCTGAAGTTGAACTTTTCATTGGCGATGGATATCTTGTGCTTAAAAAGATGAGACCTCCCCTGGTACTAGTGCTAGTAAAATCGTCAAGCATTTGCGGATATGTGCAATGCTTTATGTGATACTATCTGCGACCTGAAAAAAGGTGATGTCACTCTAATATTCATAAGAAAACGACATATGATATACTTTAGGTGGTTTATACAAAGAGAGGAGTTCTTTCCGTGGAGTTACAACAGGCACATTCACATTCGAAATCTACATATATCTTTTTTCTCATTACGGGAATTGTTCTGGTTGCCTTTAATCTTCGGCCAGCCATTACCTCACTGGGTCCACTAATTGGGATGATCCAAGAAGATGTCGGCCTTGCCCATTGGAGTGCCGGTTTATTAATGAGCCTTCCGTTAATCACCTTTGCCGTCATGTCCCCGATTGTTCCAAAAATTGCGGCTCAATTATCCAATGAGAAAACATTATTAATCGGCCTATTTTCACTATTAATTGGAATTAGCATTCGGTCGATCCCGATGACGTTTTTTCTATTCCTGGGAACACTACTTGCCGGGACAGGCATCGCCATTGGAAATGTGCTGCTTCCTGCTATTGTAAAAGATAAGTTCCCGGAAAAATTTGGTCTATTAACAAGTGTCTATTCTACCTCCATGGGCCTACTAGCTTCATTAGCCTCAGGCATCAGTGTTCCATTAGCCGTAGGTCTAGACATTGGATGGCAAGGAGCTCAAGTCATTTGGGGATTACCAGCGGCCATTGCCATTTTCGTATGGTTTTACTTACAAAAATTTAATCAAGAACAACCTCAAGATACAAAAAAGACCCTTGTCAGTACAACATTTGTTTGGAGTTCAGGACTGGCATGGCAAATCGCGATTTTCATGGGGTTTCAATCATTTTTATTTTATGTGACAATCTCTTGGCTGCCTGAAATTTTACATAGCCGTGGCATGAGTTTGGAAACAGCCGGATGGATGCTTTCATTCAGCCAATTAGTGGGACTGCCTGCCAGCTTCTTCATTCCTGTCTGGGCCGGACGGCTTCGTTCCCAAACCTGGCTAGCCTTTATGTTGAATGTGTGCACGTTAATGGGATATATAGGTTTACTTTTTGGCTCCACTTACCCTATTTTCATTACAAGTATTATTTTCATCGGAATCGGTTTAGGTGGAACTTTTCCATTAGCCCTTAGCTATATTGGCCTGCGAACAAGAAATGCGAACCAAGCTGCCGCTTTATCTGGAATGGCTCAATCCACTGGTTATATTTTGGCTGCGGTTGGACCATTATTTATTGGCTACTTATTTGACCATACCCATTCATGGACCATCCCGCTAATCACCCTCAGCTTGGTCACGATTATCGTCATGGTATTTGGAATGATCTCTGGCCGGGATCGAACAATTGAAGGGCGATAAAAACGAAAAAGTTTGGTTTTGAAATGGTTTTAGCATCATTTAGGTATGTAAGTGAACATGAATAAAAAGCATCGGTGAATGACTAAGGTGTTCCGTTTTAAGGTGCATATCGAATCAATGACATATAATATGACGCGTGAATGGTCGCGCGTCATTATTTCTTTTATAACATGCGATGGACATTTGTTTTAAGGGGGATATTTAAAATTTTCCAACTTCGATAATACCTATTCTATTTGAGATAAAAAAAAGACCTCTTATCCACTGGATGATGGTCTTTATTAAGCATAATGTTCTTCTATTAAAGCCCTCTTTAGTTTAAATGTTATGTTTCACAAACTTTCATAACGAATGGTTTCTGTTTACTGTTTTATAGGTCTTTCAAATATCAATTCAAAGTATGATCCTACTGCAACTCCTGAAGTTACAAAATCAGGAGAAAAAATTTGAACAAAACGCCAGCCTTCATTTGCGTGATTTTTAATGACTTCTCGATAGTCTTCCTTAGGTTTACCAGATAATTTTTTCAACTCTATTTTTACAAACTTGTATTCATACATTGATTTCCCCTCCTTTTGATTATGCTTATTTAATTATTAGTAAATATTAATTAGAAAAAGGTTTAAATATTTCGATAATTCACTCCAACTAAATGGCCCCGTTAGTTGAATGAACTTGTGCATGCCATTATTACTAATAATACTACCGTTTCTTTTTTAGATGATGGCTAATTGTCATTTTGGAATGTGATTGGCATATGGATCATATAAACCCGTAAGTAAAGTAACGCTTCCCATTAAAATGACGGTACCTGCTATTAACAATCCATTACCAATGATGTTATTTTTCTTTTTTCGAGAGAATATCCCTAGTGAAATAAAAATAATGGCAATTGGTATTAGTACGAGCCCTAAACCGATATTCAATTGTAATTCCTCTCCTTTAAAGAAAAATTTCCTTAATTTAACAGGTATATTTTAACAAATAATCAGAATAAAACAAGTAAGTCTTTCAAAATAAAATTTCGGTCATTTTTTTCATAAAATCATAAAGATCCGCGCTTGTAACATCCTTTAAACATAAAAAAATACGCATGGATTCCCCATGCGTAAAAGTTATCAGAGAAGTAATTTTTATTTACCAATAAACTCTTGTGTCCAATAGTTACCTTGAGAAACGTGGCCAACGCCAATATGTGTGAAGTTCGGATTTAAAATATTCTTACGATGGCCTTCACTATTCATCCACGCCTTAACTACTTCCTCTGGTGTACGTTGTCCCATGGCAATATTTTCACCAGCAGAACGATAAGAAATGCCATATTGTTTCATCATATCAAATGGTGAACCATAAGTTGGGCTCGTATGGCTGAAATAGTTTTTTACGGACATGTCACGTGATTTTTCACGCGCCATTTTACTTAATTGCTCGTCCACCTTAAGAGCAGGAAGACCTTGTTTTGCACGTTCTTGGTTGGTAAGGTCAACCACTTTTTGCTCATAGGCGCTTAAGCTGTTCGTTGTTTGCTTAGATGCTGGTTGTTGTGGTGTTGCTGGCTTTTCAGCCTTTACAGGTTGCTGAACAGGCTGAGTTGTTTTAGGCTGTGCAGGCTTCTGTGTCTGTTCAGTTGGGTTCATTTTAGGTGATTGCTGCTGAGTCACCGTCTGCTTTGGAATCTTTATGCCATATTGTGAATAGATTTGCTCTAAAATTTTATTTATATCATTCCAATTCGTGCTTTGGTATACATATACATGTTTTTGTACATCAGTTTTGATGGTTGCGGCTTCTGCCTTATCAACGATAGGGCTTGTCATCAATAACGCTGCCGCCGCTGCAACAGTTAATATTCCTTTTTTCTTTGCCATTTCTAACATCCTCCCCTGTCAAAAATCGCTGTTGCCAAATGCACTTTCATCATACCATGAGATTTTTGTCATATTTCAGGAAGGAGTTGGAAATGGATGATTATCCTTTCGTGATTTATCACTATACATCTAACAAAGCTTAGAATGACAAGTTTTATTCACTTTTTTGGAATCGTTTCCTTTTATACCAAATTCCCAATATCTTTAATTATTTCCATGATTTATATACATTTTTAGGGTTGACATACTTGCAAAAAACGGACTTTTTTTACAACTGTTTCTAAAAAATATCAAACCTTACACCTAGATTAACCATGATACAAGCAAGTATCGAAGGAATGCTTGTATCCCATATTTCTATTCATCAAAAAGCTGCGTAGCAATTGGCTTGTAAAATGTACCATTAATAAAATAGCCACTCTATCCCATCCTATAAAAGAAAATTTTATTTTGGAGGTCATTACATGGCACAATTAAGAGATATCATGACATCTAATGTGGTTACTGTTAATGAAACACAAACTGTACAAGAAGCTGCCGCGTTAATGAGTCAATATAATATTGGCGCAATCCCAGTAGTCAACAACAATAAAGAAGTGGTTGGAATGATTACCGACCGTGATATTACCCTTCGTACAACAGCACAAGGAGAAGGAGCACAAACACCTGTGTCTCAAGTCATGACAGCACAAAAAATTGTACAAGCTACACCTGATATGGATGTTCATGAGGCGGCCAATTTGATGGCACAACAACAAATTCGCCGATTACCAGTAACAGAGAATGGAAAAATCGTAGGAATGGTGGCTCTAGGCGATCTTGCCGTACAAAATATCTATGCAAATGAAGCCGAACAAGCTTTACAAAGTATTTCCACTCCTTCTGCTCCTCAGCAGTAATCAAAAGAATTTAAGAAGTGAGCACAGACCCATCCTTGGGGCTGTGCTCATTTTTCCGTACATTAATTGGCATTAAGACATCCATGGTTGCTGAACCATTTGCTTTGTACACTTACTTACCAGAACAAATACAAGGAGAGAAATAATGACAGGAATTGTTACCGTGTGCATACCAAGCAAATTCCCATGAAATTGATAAATATACACATACGAAACTAGTCCGATTACCATCGATGCCAATGCTCCATATTTATTTGCCCCATTCCAATAGAGACCTAAAACAACAGTCCATAAAAAGGCGGATTCCAGCCCACCAAAGGCAAATAAATTTAACCAAATTAATAGTTCTGGTGGACGAATGGCAAAACCTACAACAGCAATCCCAATAATGGTTGTCACAAGAAAACTCATCCGTTTGATTTCCGCCTCATTCGCCTTAGGTTTAATATAGTTTAAATATACATCTTTAACGAGCGTTGAACTTACAAGGATTAATAAGGCATTTACTGTCGACATAATGGCTGCCATTGGTGCCGCCAAAACGATTCCAGCGAGTACAGGCGGTAAAATTTCCAGCGTTAAAGTAGGCATCACTTTATCACCAATTTCTATTCCTGGAATCACGGCTCTTCCAAATACACCAATTAAGTGCATCCCAAACATAATCGTCCCAATACCAATTGTTCCTATAATAATGGCACGATGCATACCTTTTGACTCCTTATAGCTCATCGCCCGAACAGCGATTTGCGGCAGACCAATTACTCCAATTCCAATCAAGATCCAAAATGTCGATACATAAAGCGGTGAAAGGCTGGTATCTGCCCCGTATGGTGAAACGAAATTAGGATTTTCTGCCACAAGATTGGCCATAATCGCAGAAACCCCGCCTCCTTCAATGATCACTGCAATTAAGAGAATGACCGTCCCTAAAATCATAACCGATCCCTGCATAGCATCAGTTAAAGCAACCGCCGCAAACCCGCCAATAATGACATAAACTAGTACCGCTACTGAAAAAATCAGCAATGATCCTTGATAAGATACCCCAGTTAATGACTCGATTAATCGTGCACCACCAACCCATTGTGCGGTCATTGAAGCGAATAAAAAGACAAAAATCGCAAAAGCAGAAAGCAGCACGATCGCATTGGATTGATAACGTGCCTTTAGGAAATCAATTAAGGTAATCGCCTCATATTTCCGAGCGATAATTGCAAATTTTTTTCCTAAAATCATTAAGACAAAATATCCTGCCGGCAATTGTGCCATAGCTAGTAAGACCCAGCCCAATCCCGTTTGATAGGCCACCCCCGGACCACCAATAAAGCTTGACGCACTTCCATATGTCGCCATCATGGTCATCGCAAGTAAAAAGCCGCCCATTTCTCGTCCGCCAAGGAAATAATCCGCAAGAAATGAGTTTGAGTGTCGCAAACGTGCATTTGCCCAAAAGCCAATACAAAATATACTCACTAGGAATATGGCCAGAGGAATGATTACTTGCCAGTGCATCCGTCATCCTCCTCCTCAAGGGAAACTTCGGTAAAGAAGAATTTTATGACTACGGCAATTAGCACAATCATAAAAACGGTTCCAGCAATACAGCTATAAAAAAACCAGGCTGGAAAACCGAGAATGTATGTATACGTTGTTGGATCTTGTCCTCCCAATCCATAGGCAAATCCATACCAAATGGCAAAATTGATAATGACAAGGATGACACCGATCTTTGCTTCCCTATGTGCATATTTAAAACGTTTATCTTTCATTATCTCACACCTTTCCGAACCTATTTTATACGTAATAGCCTAGATGAATAAAGGAATTAGTAAAGCAAGTCTTCCCTGCGACTGGCTCATTATATCAAAAAAATCATTCTTTACACTTTTTCTTTGTTTTTTACGTATTCTACTATTATTTTTCCCTCTCCCTAAGATATTTACAAAAACCCGTTTTACTGGATCCCTAAAATAAACCCAAGCCAAATTCCGTCTTTTTTATTACAAAGAAGAAAGCACCGAAAGTTGGGAGCTGCTTTGTTGAATATGATCTCTATTTCATGAACTTGTAAATAGACTTTAATTTCATGTCACAATCCTGTACTTTTTCTGAAAAAATTCAATGATAGGATAGTTTTATGCTTAGAAGTCAATCTAGTTATGGAAAAAGTGAGTGAAAAATCATGCTGAGTGTAAAAGAAGCTGCTGCACATTTAACTTCGAATGGCATTGCTGCCAGTGATCAAGAGGTAATGACATGGATTAAGGAAGGCAAAATAAAGGCCAAAATGGACAAAAGAAGGAACACCACCTACAAAATCCATATTAAAGACCTTATTGCGTTTATGATACAAACCCATACCGCTCACCTTACTTCCCAATTAGAAGAGTTCCTTCAGGAAAATCGCCGTCTGACCGAACAAATAGAACTATTAAAAACCCGTGTACATATTGAACAATCTAAGGTACGCACCTTAAAAAAATGCCTTAACACACAGATTCAACTCAATGGATCTTGTACTATGAACTATAGTGAGTTGTTGGGGGTGAACCAAGACTCAAACAGCCACGATCTAAAAAAAGAATTTAAAAAGTTATTAAAAGCCCTCCATCCCGACCGCGGCGGAGATGAAAGGCTTTTTAAAGTGTTTCATGAACATTATGAGAATATAAAGTAACCGATCATTTTTGAGGGAAGTCCTTTGACTTCCCTTTATTTTTGGCATGTTATCATGGTAAATGGAAAGGGTGGTTTATGTTCCATATTCTTATGCGGTTCAACTATTTCGGAAATGTCAATGAGGCCATATTCTCCAAACTCTTGTTTTATCGAGTCTGAATCATAAAAAAACATTTTCATCCCTTCCATCATCTCAAAATAGTCTTTCCCTAGTTGTTTGCCCTTTCCAAACATTGGGGCTTCTTTTGAAATGGCCGTAAAAATCATATACCCGCCCGGCTTTAACTGATTATAACAATCTTGAATAAACTTCTCTCTTTCACGCTTATTTAATAAGTGAATAAGAGCATAACAAAATATGCCATCATAAAGCTTATCTTCAAAAGGCATATCGGTGACTGAACCATGAAAAATAGGAATTTGAATACCATTTTGCCTTGCCAATTCTATCGCTGTTTTTGATATCTCAATCCCTGTGACCTTTATTCCATTGTCAATAAAAACCTTAGCATTCCTGCCGTAGCCAATACCAGGTATTAGTATCTCCTTCACTTTCTTTTCAAGGAAAAAGTCCTTTGTCAAGATGGCGGAGTCTGATGGTTCCAATCCCCACATCATTTGATTTTCTTTAAAACTTGATTCCCAAATTTCTGTCATGCACGGTTCTCCTTAAAAAATAGGCTTTTTTCCATAGCTACTAATTTTACATCAATATAGTCGGTATTTAAAGAATAACACCCGCAAATTCTCCTTTTAATACCTCTTTATCGTTCTGATTTTTACATATAAAGGATGCAGCGATAGCGGTTCGATTTTTTTCTATCTGCCATTCGTATTTTTCAATTTTCACCTCACAAATGATGGTATCTCCGGTAAACACTGGTCTTAAAAACTCAAAATTCATCGTACGAGCCAAAACGTTATGATCCCCGCCCACTTTGGTAGGGAGAGTAGCGGTTAATAGCCCTTGAATGACCAGTCTTCCCTGTTCATCCGGGGTTTTATGATGAATCCCCTCATCTCCTGAAATCTCTGTAAACAATTCTACATCCCGCACAGTAAAAGTCCGTTCAAATGTAATGATATCTCCTACTTTTAATGACATAATCATTCCCACCATTTTCTGTATAGTACCATTATCTAAATATTACAATAATAGCAATTAATCCCCTACTCTTTTGTTTTTTTGTTGAGATGTTTTTTTTGATACTGTGAAATGGAAAATGATGCTAATATTAGAATAGAGCCGCATAAGAACAATAAGCACAAAATACCTTTAATAACGAACATTTCCTTCACTCCTTATCACCGTGAATGATGTCAAAATGATTGTAAATGGTGAAACGCATTTCAGATCAAGAAGGAAAAACCATTTTCGTAAGGAGTTTCAAACGATGGCAAATATTAAAGATATTGCAAAAATAGCAGGAGTATCCGTAACAACCGTTTCCCGTGTATTGAATAATCATCCATATGTTAGCGAAGAAAAAAGAGAAGCGGTTAGGCGAGCGATAGAGGAAACCAATTATAAACGAAATTTAAATGCGGTTCATTTAAGCAAAGGAGAAACCTTTCTAATAGGGGTAGTCATTCCTTTTACCAATCATCCTTACTTTGGTTTGTTAGTGGAAGGAATAGCAAACGAAGCGGTAAAGAACAATTACAAATTAGTTCTGTTCCAAACAAATTATGAGGTGAACAGAGAAGTGGAAGCATTAAAGATGTTACAACATAAACAGATTGATGCTTTAATTATCTGTTCAAGAAGCTGTGGTTGGAAGGTGATCGAAGAGTATATACAATACGGCCCCATCGTTCTTTGCGAAGATTCAAGGGGACGAAAGGTTTCTTCCACCTTTATCGACCATTATAAAAGTTTTTTCAATGCCTTAGAATATTTACATAAGAATGGCCATCAAAAGATCGGTTATTGCATTGGTAGAAAATCAGGAACCAATAGTAAGCAAAGGGAAAAGGCGTACAAAGAGTTTCTAAAAAAGATCAATGCACCATATGTCCCCCATTACATATTTGATCAATGTCTTAAATTTGAGGATGGAGTTAAAGTGGTGCAGCAATTAACAGAAATGGATGATCCACCAACCGCTTTGCTGGTGACTAGCGATATTGTTGCGGCAGGTATCATTACATGCTGTAAGGAAAAAGGAATCTCCATCCCTGAACAATTAGCCATTATGGGGTTTGATAACCAGCCAATAGCAAAAATCATGCATATAACTACCCTCGAAATCCCTTTGGTTGAAATCGGAAAAAAATTATTCCTTCAGGCCATCGACAAGGAGAAAAATTCTCATGAAGAGATACAAGTTAAATTAATAGAACGACAAACAGTGTAAATTCTTATCCATTATTCGAGGAGATAGGAGCGGGTTATTTCATGAGAAAAATTTACGAATATATATCCATCGACGAAAAAAAAGAAGTAGTTGAAAAATTAAAAGCAGATTTAAAAGAGTTAGAACAAGAGCTAAATCAAAATAAAAATTCCTTTTCAAAATTTGTATGCGAAATTTTGTATAGTACACGAGATAAATGGCAATTAGAAATTGAAGAGTTAGAAAATGAAATAAAAGCGAATTGTTAATCGGTTTAAAAAAAGTTCTTCAATAAAGGAGGAACTTTTTTCTTTCCTTTATACCACAATATAGGGCATTACAAATGGGAGTTGTTTGTCTACCTCTTTTCCTTTCTCCAAAGAAACCCTAATGGATAGTCGATAAAATGATTTTGGCAGGGAAATCGACCTAATTGAACGAAAATAATAGAATTAGTGGTAGATAGGAGGAAAACACAATGACCGATGAAAAAATTGTCATAGGGGCAGGAACAAAATATCCACTTAATGGCATATTGTCCCTTCCAGATGAAAGGAATGGTTCGGTTCCTGCAGTCGTATTGGTCCACGGCTCTGGACCAGCCAATATGGATGCAAAAGTCGGAAATAATTACTTTTTTAAAGATATGGCCAATGGCCTCTCGGAAAAAGGTATTGCGGTACTGCGTTATGATAAGCGAACCTTTGTATACGGCAAAGAATTGAAACACAAAACCAACATGACTGTCAAAGAAGAAACGATAGAAGATGCCATTCTAGCAGCAAATCTCTTACGAAATGATTCACGGATTGATGCTAGTAAGATCTTTATTTTGGGTCATAGTATGGGTGGGATGTTAGCTCCCCGCATTGATGCAGAAGGTGGCGATTTTGCCGGTATTATCATTGCGGCTGGTTCCCCGCGTAAAATAGAAGAAATCATGATGTCCCAAAATGAGGATGTATTAAACTCGTTAAATAGGTTTCTCAAATTAATCGCTAAAAAACAAGTTGCCAAATTAGCTTCTAAATTTGACCAAATCTATCAACTAAGTGATGAAGAAGCAAAATCAACAAAACTATTCGGCAAATACGTTAGAGCCTATTATTTTAAAGAGATGGGAGAACATCCTGCTCCTGATTATCTAAAACATTTAGAGAAACCTATTCTTATTATCCATGGAGAGAAAGATGTTCAAACATCTGTAGAAAATGATTTTCATGCATACAAAAAACTATTGGCTGATAAGCCAAATGTCACCTTTAAACTTTATCCAAATCTGAATCACTTGTTTATGCCAGCTATATACGGAGAAATTCTAAAGGTGAAAAAAGAATATAAAGTGCCACAGAAGGTCGATCAACAGGTTATTCAAGATATAGCTGATTGGATACTTTCCATAACATAAATCTTGACTCGTAACCTTTTTGATTATGCAATTTCCTTTGCAAGATACAAAATAAAAAACCAATAAAAATAGGGGCTGTCTAAAAAGTCCATTTAAGAGAAAAATGAACCCAAATTAAAAACCCAAGAATGTTGATTTAACAGCATTCTTTGGTTTTGCTTTTATAAAGATTTCGGCTGAAATACCACTCCGGACAGCCCCTTTTCATTTCCTATTGATTCCTTCCAATCAATATTTTTAAATCAATGGTGATCTCTGAGCAATCCCACTCCATCAACACATCCATATCTGATTTTGTCAGATTCCAAGAAAGTGGTGACATTTGAACCAAGTTTTTAAACTCAATCGGAGTTAAGCCTTTTGTATAACATAAAGGAATAGCATCCTTTAAATGAAAATGCTTTTTAAACAGTTCTACTGTTTCCTCGTTTTTAGCCATTCCCTTTTTCGTATCTCCGAAAAGAGCTTCACGTAATTCGATTAAATAATTAGGCCCGGGAACTACTTTAATCACTAGACCATTAGGAACTAAAATGCGCTTAAATTCCTTGTAATTGGAAGGAGATAAGATATTTAGAATGACATGAATGGATTGATCGGCAATAGGGGATTTCGCCAAATCGCCCACCAGCCATATCGGTTCTTTGTAATTCTTTGCAGCCATGACAATACCATCTTTGGAAATATCCAAGCCAATCCCTTGAAGCGGGATTTGCCTGCACTGATCTAAAATTTTTTGTAAATGCGATCCTTCCCCACAGCCTGCATCAAAAATTAATAATGGAGTACGAGGATGATCACTATATTCCTTAATCGTCTTTGCAACATTCTCATGAAGCAATGTATATAAATCACTTTCCATCATAATTTTCTGCCTTGCTTCAAACAATTCCTTATGGTAATGACTTTTAGAGGGGCGAGTCATCAAATTCACATACCCTTGTTTCGCCAAATCAAAGGTATGGTTGTTTCTACACATAAGGCTTTTTGAACCAACCACATCAAACGGACTTTCGCAATGAGGGCATCGAAATGCTTTTATAAATTTATGTATCACTCCTGCACTTTTAAGTTTATAAGACATATTTTCTCTTCCTTTCGTTTCAAAAAAGCGTAAGCCCACTGCCATACAGCATATGCCAAGAGCAGATGGAGGGAAAACGACAAGACCATGTGCGAAGGAGTCTTCCCGCTAGTGCTAGACATTTTTCAAAGTCGAAAATATACATTTTTTTAGTTTATAAAATCACAGACAATCATCCTGTGATCATTCAGAGTAATAAAAAAAATGTCCAGCTTTTTTTAAACCTATTGCCCTTCCCTTTAATCTGGAACGGTCTTCCAATTCTTTCATACCCTATTCTATCAAATTCTAGTTTTTAATAAACAAGTATGAGAACGTAACTAATCATTTTTGATTAAATAAATAAATGGAAATAAACAATAGAACCATTGCGACTATTTTTTTCATATCAATTGGAATCCGGGTTCCGCCAAATAACCCAAAGTGGTCAATAATTATACCCATGATGATTTGTCCAGCAATGACTGCGGCCAAAGTAGGAGCAACACCAATTTTCGGCACACTAAAAACTGCAACGATCACATAGATAGCCCCTAACAATCCTCCGATTAACTGCCATTTTGGAACTGTTGTGACAACAAATAGATTCCCTTTTCCAAAAAAGATAACAGTAAAGAACAATGCTAGTGTTCCAATTCCAAATGAAATAAAAGCAGCTTCTAAAACCCCTGCTTTCTTCCCTAGCCCTCCATTAATTTGACCTTGGATCGCCACCGCAATACCGCCAATGAATGCTAGTATAGGAAATAATATTTTCATAAGCGCTTCCCCCTTATCCTTTGCATCTTTTGAAAGTCATGATTTGCTACTAATCTTTCACCTTTTCATCATTATTGCTACTGTAAAAATACACCACTCTCTATAAAATAACACAGATTCTATTAATATATTTTAGAATTACCTCTATAATTCATTATTCAGTTGCATTTATATCTATAAAAATTCCCTTCCCCTACTTTAGAAGAATGGACTAATAATTTAATGAAAGGATACTAACGTTATTTAATACAGCTTTGTTTTAACATATTTTTTCGGATGCCTAGTTTTTTATAGAGTTATTACCTTTAAAACCAACCCCGTTGAATGATAATAGGATTAATCATTTTAAAAATGATATTATAAATTATGAAAGATTTTTTTAGGGAGGCAGTCATGAAAAAACACATAAAGGTAGTAGCAGCCATTATTGAAAACGATCAACAAGAAATTCTGTGTGCTCTTAGATCACCTGAAATGTCTATACCAAATATGTGGGAGTTTCCAGGTGGAAAAGTAGAAGAAAATGAGGATATTTACACCGCTCTAGAAAGAGAAATTAAAGAAGAATTGAACTGTAAAATCGAAACATTTAAAGAAGTTTTTAATGATAATACCCATGAGTACGAAACATTTATTATAAATTTAATTTCAATTAAATGCCGAGTAGTGGAAGGAACCCCGACTCCAAGTGAACATTCAAAGTTAATTTGGTTAAAAAGAGAAAACTTAGATTCTCTCAAGTGGGCACCCGCGGATATTCCAGCAGTTGAGCAATTAATTCAAGAAAAATAGTCTTCTCAAAATGAGAAGACTTATCTTTATTAATTCGTACCATTAATAATGTAGTTGTAAAGTTTATTTTCAATCGGATTTTCCATTACCAAGTTCATATGAACAACTGGTAGCTTTTTCCCCTTACCATCTTCCATAGTTACCTGTTCGATATAATTTTTATCTGGGGTTGCTTTTCCTAAATAATAAAAATCTGTTCCTTCATCATCATCTTTCTTTACAAAAATATGAAGTTCAATACCTTTTTCTTCAGATTCAATGATTGTTTTCACTTCTTGGGATTCTAACGTTCTGTTACTCCTTGTTGCCCACTTAAGGACTTCAGGACTTAAGAATTCATCTGCATAATTTATACTCGATTCAACATCTTCTTTTTTATGATAGGTTACAAAGATTGGACATGTGCCATGTTTTGTTTTATAGCCATAAAGAGTAGAGCTTTCATCATTAGACCAATTCAAAAGTTTACATACATCTTTCCGTGAATATTTCTGATATAGAGTTAATGGTACTTCAGTTTTATAATGCATAGACTTTTCCCTAGCGCTCTTAATAACATCTTTTACAAGGAATTTAAAAAACGGATTATCGTTTAAACTTCTACATACCACATCATTAAATTTAAATGTGCCATCAACATTTAATATGATTGGCTGATTCCCATACTTTTCTTTATAACTTTGTGTGAAAAATTCTAAACTAAAAACTCTTAAAACTGATGAAAGAGTCTTATCGTCAACCAAACAGTTACTATCAATTAAATGTTTTATATAATCATCAAATTTTACTGTTTCTTGTTGTAGAAGAAGGTCCATTAAAATAATTTCATGTTTCCTTTTACCGTTTAAAATCTCCATAGATAGCATAGTCAGTACACTGTTCTCATACTTCGATAATAATGGTACTTCTTCCTTGAGCTTTAATAAAAATTGATAGTAATTCGTGTGCTTAGTGATAATTACTTCTGGATCAATGGAATGATTTACTACAAAATCATATAGATAAGGTATTCTACCTATCCGATTTTTCAACTCTACAAATGCCTCTTTTAATACTTTTAATGCTGTTAAATTACTGTTGTTAATCGCTTTAAAAATTTGCTTTTTGGCAATTTCCTCAAAATTGATCGTTGATACACCCTTAATATAGCTCGTGTCCTTGATGCAACGACGTAATTTATCCTTATTATGAGATTTATCACCTGATAGAGCGATTGGGATTAAATAGTTGTTTTTATAATTACCGATAAAGTCAATGATTGTTACAAATTCTTTTGTTGGATGTTTACGCAGCCCCCGACCAAGTTGCTGTATAAAGATAATACTAGATTGAGTTTGTCTTAACATGACTACCTGATTTACACTAGGAATATCTATTCCTTCATTGAAAATATCAACAGTAATAATATAATCTAATAGACCTTCTTCAAGTTGCTTTACTCGACGATCCCTCTCTTCTTGAGAATGATCCCCTACTAATGCAACTGTTCGTAGCCCTTTCTCATTAAAAGCATTCGCTAATTTTTTTGCCTCCTCTTTCCTACTACAAAACATTAGCCCTTTTACTTTTTCACCTGAAAAGCCATAGTAATGGATTTTTTCAAGAATATGATTTACCCGTTCCTCGGTAACAAGCTTTGATAATACGGCTGTTTCATCAATTAATTCGCCATTATATTCAAGATCAGTTACACCAAAATAATGAAAAGGACAAAGCATATCTTCCTCAAGAGCTTCCTGCAACCGAATTTCATAGGCAATATTATAATCAAAAAGCTCAAAAATATTATAATCATCTGTCCGTTCTGGTGTAGCAGTCATACCCATTAGAAAATCAGGATTAAAATAATCGATTACCTTCTGATAGGATTGGGCACCTGCTTTATGTACTTCATCAATTAAAATATAATCAAATTCTTTTGAATCAAACTGAGCCAATGTTTCTTCCTTAGAAATAGATTGAATCGTAGCAAACAAATATTTTGCATTTGTCTGTTTACTAGTTCCTGACAGTATACCGAAATCGGATTCAATTCCTCCAAGAACCTTTTTATAATCTTCTTTTGCCTTTTGCAGTATTTGTTCCCTATGTACAATAAATAACATACGTTTTGGGCGGAAACGTCTTACATCAAATGCAGACAAATATGTTTTACCTGTTCCAGTTGCAGATATGACTAATCCCTTTTTTGCTCCAGCATCACGAATTGCTTGAATTCCTTGTAATGCTGCTTCTTGCATTTTATTTGGCTTAATTTTAAGAGCCTCTTCAATAGAATTTATATTATATTGAGACGGTAATTCTACTACTTGGTCTAATGCTTTCCTATGTACAAGAGGTGTGTACCTCTTTTCGTATGATTCTATCCATTCTTCATTTAATGGATGAGCTTCGTTCCAAACTTCTTCAAATTGATTTTTGAAATGATAAACAATTTCCCCATTTTCATGTGATGTTAATTTAACGTTCCATTCATAATTCACTTTTAAAGCATGGGCAGTTAAATTTGAACTTCCAACAATTAATGAATAATGGTTTCTTTGATTAAAAATATATCCTTTGGAATGGAACCCTTCTAGATTAGTTGTTCTAACTTCGACATTTTCAATTTTCATTAATTCCTTAAATACTTTTGGTTGATTAAAATTTAGAAAGGTTGAAGTTAATATACGGCCTTTAACCCCTTTTCGTTTAAGGTCAAGAAAATGGGATTTTAGAGTTGCCAAGCCGCTTTCAGTAATGAAGGCTACTGAAAAAATGAATGATTCGCAGCTATCTAATTCATCAAGTAATGTATTTAATACATTTTCTCCATTTCTTGGATTATTCACTAATAACTTCGGTCTATAATTTCCAGTTTTACTTGTCCTTTGGTCAATAAATCCTTTATGTAATGAAACCTTTAAATTATCAATAAAATTACTCATTGAATCACCATTCATTACCAATTGATAAATCAATTGTAATGCTCGCTAATACTTAGATCAACTAGAAAATAATATTTATTGCTTGCAATCTTACAATATTAAAAAAATCGCCTGCGGCTCATTCAAGCCACGCAGGCGATAGGTGTTCTACAATTCTACTATTATTTTTCCGGCCAAATCTTCGCATCTGGCTCGAGCAGCCATTTGTGTTCTTCCTCCATGATACGGTCTGTCCATGGATTTTGATCCAGATGGCGAATCATCCAGCAAAAGTACATGGCATATCCAGGTGCGGTTGCTTGAGGGTGATCTAAATTCCCGGGAATGGTAATATAACTATTATGCTCAACGCGGTATGCTTCTTCCCCCACCATCGCACAACCAAATCCTTGTGGCTTATCAAAGCGGTAGTAATAAACCTCTGGCTGATCATGATGATGAGGTGGGTAACTGGACCAGCGACCCGGATAAGAAATGACCTCGCCAATGACAAGATTAGAGTAAGGTGCATTGTTATAATCAAAAATCGTGCGAATGACACGCTCTGCTGTTCCATTCCAAACCCCTTCCCCCAAAACCGAGCTTTCGCAATCTTCCGGGGTATACAATTTGGCTTCAAATTCTTTTTCATTATTGGTTTTTTGAACAAGCACTTCACTCTTAGCCAATGCTGTTAGCTTTACTTCTACTCCCTTTGGAACATGCAGGCACCAAGGGTCTTCTTCAAAAACACTTTTGCGTTTAATTTCCTGAATGTGACCGTTCCATCCCAAACGGACAGAACCTTCTAGTAATAGGATAGCCGATTCCTTCCCTTCATCGAATAGAACCTCCACTTTTCCTTCTGCCAATGTGTAAATGCCAATATCCTGAAGCATATCAGGATGCTTGTTATCCATATCTGTTATCGCTGTATAACCTTCTTTTAATTCACCAAGTTTTTCATACATAATTCATTACCTCCTCCACACGTCCCTCGCTTTGGAACATGCGCATATGGCGTTTGACATTTTCTGCAGCGGCCTCAATCATACGTTCATGATAGGAAAAATAATCTTTAAATGGCGCTTCCTCGTTCACCGTTTGAATGACCTTATTAAATGTAGCGGTGGCTACATTAATTTTCCGAATGCCGTAGCGAATGCAGCGCCGGAAATCTTCTTCCGAAATTCCAGAACCGCCATGAAGGACAAGTGGGGTCTTCACTTCGCGGTCAAGTTCCTCTAAACGATCAAATCGTAAATTCGGTTCCCCTTTATACAGTCCATGGGCATTACCAATGGCAACCGCCAAAGCATCCACTTCTGTTTCAGCAACAAATTGCTTAGCCTCTTCAACGGAAGTAATCATCCCTTCCAGATCCACTGAACCATCTTCACTCCCGGCCACCTGGCCAATTTCGGCTTCTACGGTGGCACTATATTCGTGGGCAATCGCCGCCATCTTTATGGTTTGTTTTATGTTTTCTTCTAGCGAATGATGGGAGCCATCATACATAATGGAGGAAAACCCTATTTCTAATGCTTCGCGAATTTTTTCTTCTGTTAGTCCATGGTCAAAATGGACAGCAACCGGAACCTTCGCTGCTTTGGCTGCCGCTACCATCGATGGCCCAATAATATGTAACGGAGAATGTTTCAAACGGACTTCTGCAATTTGTAAAATAAGCGGGGAGCGCAGTTCTTCTGCCGCACGAATAGCCCCCAGCACCATTTCCATATTGGCTACACTAAAGGCACCTACACCGTATTGGTTCTTCTCAGCATGGTCTAGAATTTCTTTCATCTTTACTAATGGCATCGTATCGCTCCTTTATAATCCACTGATTTCACGAATATATTGACGAGCTTTTAATGCATACTCCAATGGGTTGGCAATGGCTGGATCCTGCTCGGCCTCCACCACAAACCAACCTTCGTAACCAGCCGCATCTAAAGCTTCAAACACTGGCTTAAAGTCAATGCAGCCGTCTCCAGGCGTGGTAAAGACGCCACTTTTCACTGCCTGAAGAAAACTCATACTTTCTTCATGTACCTTATGGGCAACCTCCATTCGTACATCCTTCAAATGAACATGATGGATACGCCCCATATGTTTGTTTAGCACATGTAAATGATCTTCTCCGGAAAAAACAAGGTGACCTGTATCATAAAGAAGCGATACTTTTTCTGGATCTGTTTCCTCCATTAACCGGTCAATTTCTGCCGTTGTTTGAACACCGGTACCCATATGGTGGTGATAAACAATCTTCATTCCTTTTTCTGATGCCAGTTCTCCCAACACATGCAGGCCGTCGACTAAAAGCCTCCATTCTTCCTCTGTAAACACAGGCTTTTTCTCAAATAACGGAATCTCCATTTTTCCTTGTATACTGTTTCCTTGCTCAGACACAACAATGACTTTGGCCCCCATCTCGTGTAAAAAGTCACGATGCTCCTTAAATGCCTCGACGGTTTCCTCTAATGGCCTGGAGGTTAAAAAAGCACTAAACCATGCACTAGCAATCTCTAATCCTCGTAACGACAGCGCTTTTTTTAAAACCTCGGTATTACGCGGATATTTATTTCCCACTTCACTTCCGGTAAATCCAGCCAATGCCATTTCACTAATACATTGCTCAAATGTCACTTCACCGCCAAGCTCTGGCATATCATCATTCGTCCAACCAATAGGTGCAATGCCCAACTTTACGTTCTTTCCCTCAAACATGTTCCACGACCTCCCCAAAAATGACTATGTTGTTTTTCCATCCGACATGTTCTACAACTCTACTAATAGGCACGAGCTTTTTGAAGATTTGCTTCTTTATGTTGATAGGAAGCCTGGATACTTTCTTTTTTGGAAACTTCTGCAATACCCACATGCCACCAGGAATCATAGCCATGGGTCATTGTTTTTGGAAGGACTTTAATATCAATCAAGGTGCTGACCGTTTGCTTTTTCGCATCTAATATTGCCGCTTCCAGCTCTTCCATTGTTCGAACCGAATAAGTTTTCACACCATATCCTTCTGCTACTTTGGCAAAATCAATCGACATTACTGAACCATCCAATTTCCCTGTTTCAGGATTACGCTTTCGAAATTCCGTACCAAAGCTACCCATGCCATTTTCCATTTGCAGATTGTTGATACAGCCAAAACCGGAATTATCAAACAAAATGACATTGATTTTTTGGCCTTCCTGTAGACTTGTCACAAGTTCGGAATGAAGCATCAAAAAGCTACCATCACCTGCCATTGCATACACTTCCTTATCTGGCTCTGCCAGCTTCACTCCTAATGCACCGGCAATCTCATAACCCATACAGGAATAACCGTATTCCATATGATAGGTATGGCGATTTTTCGATACCCACATACGCTGCAGGTCGCCTGGCAAACTTCCCGCTGCCCCAACGACGATCGCATGATCATCGATGAGTTCATTCACTTTGCCAATCACACTAGTTTGGGTAAGTTCAGAACCAAATACCTCTTTATATTCAGGTAGGATGTCATCTAAATGTCCGGCAATTTCCGGTGTAAAAGAATCTCCATAGCGAATGTGATAGAGTCGATTCAATTCTTTCTCCCACTCTTGCTTGGCTACAGCAATTTCATTCGTATAAGTTGAAACATAATCCCCAAGCGCCTCTTGAATAGCTTCAAGACCAGCCTTCGCATCCGCCACGACCTTTACGGCATCAAGTTTGGAAGCATGAAATTCGGAAATGTTAATCGTCAATACTTCCGCTTCTCCAAATAATTGCTTGGAGGCCGTCGTAAAATCCGTAAAGCGGGTTCCCACCCCAATAATTAAATCCGCTTGTTTTGCCATCGAATTGGCAGCCGAGTTGCCCGTTACTCCAATTCCGCCAAGGTTTAGTGGATGATGGCTTTCTACAGCACTTTTTCCTGCCTGGGTTTCACCAAATGGAATATTAAAGTTTTCAGCAAATTGTAAAAAAGTATCAGCTGCCTCCGAATAACGGACTCCTCCCCCCAATATGAGCAATGGCTTTTTCTTGGACCGAATCAATTTCACTGCATCCTGAACACTTTCAGCCGATGGCTGACGACGCTCAATGCGATGGACTCGTCTAGCGAAAAAGCTTTCCGGAAAGTCCCATGCCTCTCCTTGGACATCCTGTGGTAGAGCAATGGTAACGGCACCCGTATCAGCAGGATTGGTTAACACTCTCATCGCATTCAACATAGCCGACATGAGTTGCTCCGGACGGTTCACACGATCCCAATATTTGCTTACAGCTCGAAAAGCATCATTCGTGGAAATGGATAAATCATGTGTTTGTTCAATTTGCTGAAGAACCGGATCTGGTTGCCTTGTAGCAAACACATCTCCCGGCAGTAATAGAATCGGAATATTGTTTGCTGTCGCTGTGGCCGCAGATGTCACCATATTGGCTGCTCCTGGTCCAACCGATGATGTGGCCGCCATAATTTGTTTACGATGTTTTTGCTTAGCAAACGCCATCGCGGCATTAGCCATCCCCTGTTCATTCCGTCCTTGATACACTTCTAATTCTCCAGGATCTTCTTCTAATGCCTGACCGAGCCCAAGCACGTTTCCATGGCCAAATATTGTAAAAATCCCTTTTACAAATCGCTCTTGTTTCCCATCAAACTCTACAAATTGAGCATTCAAAAATTTCACCAACGCCTGTGCAGTGGTTAATCGAATGGTACCCATTCTGATAATCCCCTTTCCCTTTCATGATTCTTCTTGTCAAACTTTTCCAAATAGCACTAGCCAACGATGAAAAAAGGAAGCGGCACGGACCGACCTCCGTCCCACCACTTCCTCTCTCATTTCAACTACTTCATATAACGTGCCGTTAACATTTTCTTTCTTGTATAAAATTCCACACCATCTGGCCCATTGGCATGAAGATCACCGTAGAAGGAATCTTTATAACCAGAGAATGGGAAGAAAGCCATTGGAGCTGGAACGCCAATATTGACTCCAAGCATACCGGCATCAATGGTTTCACGGAACTGGCGAACGGCCGCTGCACTATCGGTATAAATGCAGGCTCCATTAGCAAATCGTGATGCATTAGCAAATTCAATCGCCTCAGTTAAATCTTTCACACGTACCACTGATAATACCGGTGCAAAGATTTCATCTTGCCAAATTTTCATATCTTGCGTAACATTTTCAAAAATGGTTGGTCCGACAAAGTAACCATCGCTGTTTACTGCTTTGTCATTGCGTCCATCACGAACAAGTGCCGCCCCTTCTTCTAATCCTTTTTCAATATAGCCAATGGTACGCTCCTTATGATTTTGACGAATCACTGGTCCCAAGAAGACATCTTCATCCAACCCATTTCCGATTTTGATCGCGTCTGCCTCTTGCTTAAGCATAGATACAAATTGATCGGCAATGGACTCTTCTACTAAGACCACGGATGCTGCCATACAGCGTTCTCCCGCGGAACCAAATGCTGCACTTGTAATTTGCTTGGCTGCATTTTCAAGATTTGCATCCGCCAATACAATAGAGTGATTTTTTGCTCCAGAAAGAGCTTGAACACGCTTTAAGTTGGCAGAAGCCGTTTTATACACGTATTCAGCCACAGGCTGGGATCCTACAAATGAAATCGCTTTTACAAGCTTGTGCTCCAAAAGTCCGTTTACAACGTCGTGAGCTCCATTGACAATGTTTAATACTCCTTTTGGAAGACCTGCTTCTTCAAATAACTCAGCGAGTCTCGCAGCAAGAAGCGGAGTACGTTCAGATGGCTTTAACACGAAAGTATTTCCGCAAACAATCGCAAGTGGGAACATCCAGCATGGAACCATCATTGGGAAGTTAAATGGAGAAATGCCCCCCACTACTCCAAGAGGGTAACGGTACATTCCAGATTCAAGACCTGAAGCAATATCAGGAAGCTGTTTACCCATTAAGAGAGTTGGTGCTCCTGCAGCAAACTCTACACACTCAATCCCACGAAGTACTTCACCATGAGCTTCGGACAAACTCTTTCCATTTTCAATCGTAATGAGTTTGGCTAGTTCATCCCAATGATCCACAAGAAGCTGCTGGTATTTAAAAAGAATCCGAGCACGTTTTGGGACCGGCACTTGAGACCATGTTTGAAAGGCTTCATTTGCTGCTTGAACAGCACGATCCAATTCTTCTTTTGTAGAAAGTGGAACAATCGCAAGTTCTTCACCTGTTGCAGGGTTATAAACCACTTCTGTTTTTTCAGAAACGGATTCAACCCATTCTCCGCCAATATAGTTCTTTAACTTTTTCAAAGTAGTTACAGTCATTGAAAATTCTTCCTTTCTATCGAATTTTTATATGAAACTTTCAATCTATTAATGATTGGTTAAACTGGTTCATAAACAGCGGTTTCCATGTATTGCTCTAGTTCTTCCCATGTCGGCATCGCGTCAGAGCAGCTATGGCGGGAAATGACAATGGATGCAGAAGCACTGCCCCATTTCATTGCTTCTGACACATCTTTTCCTTTCATTAATCCGTATATAAAGGCAGAAGCATAAGAATCGCCCGCACCGAACGTCTTCAACACTTGGGTCCGGAAGATTCCGCTTCGATGGACCGCTCCATCTTTTGTATAAGCGATCGAGCCGGAGCCACCATGTTTAATCACCACTAGTTTGGCACGATAAGAAAACCAGCGGGATGCGGTATAATGATCATCGGACTCTTTAACATGTAATAATTTCTCCATCATATCAAATTCTTCACGCGTACCAATAATCACATCACATTTTTCAGCAGCCAAATTATAATAAACAGCTGTTTCTGCTTCATCTGTCCATGTATATGGCCGGTAATCCAAATCGAAAAATACGGTAACATCATGTTTTACCGCATATTCCAAGGCCAAAAAGACCGCTTCACGCGATGGGCTTTTCGCAAGTGCCGTTCCAGAAACTAACAAGGCTTTGGCTTGTTTTATATACTGTTCATCCACATCAGATGGATGGAGTTTCAAATCCGCCACATTATCTCGATACATTAAAATGCTGCAATCCTCTGGGCTTTTGATTTCTGTAAAAGCAAGACCGGTAACCGCTCCAGTATGATCGATCTTTACACCGGTTGTATCAATTCCGTTTTTCTCCAAGTAGTCCGTAATAAAACGTCCCATTTGATCGTTGGCAACCTTCCCAATAAATCCTGTTTTTTGACCGAGCCTAGCAGAGCCAATGGCGATATTAGCAGGTGAACCGCCGACATATTTGGTAAAAGTTCGTGTTTCCTCCATGGGGCGATTAATTTCATTGGCATTTAAGTCAATACACAGTCGGCCGATAGCAATCAGATCAAAGGGGCGATTTGGATGAAATTGTAGTGGGTTCATCACCTTTCCTCCTTCCGTACTGATAAGAATCCTTTACACAATGGCAGTTTCGCCCACTTGCTCCAACTTAACAGGTACGCCTGTTTCCAGTGATTTTTTTGCTGCTCTTGCAATCCGTTCCGCCTGTAGTCCATCAAATCCACTGCAAACGATTGGCTTATTTTCAAGGATGGCAGCGACAAATTCTTTTACCTCATCTATATAAGCTTGTGTATATCGTTCAAGGAAGAAATACAATGGTTTCTCTTTTGAAACATGTTCGGCTGTGGAAACTTCCACTTGATTCGCACGTTTATTATCTGCTTGGGCAGCACCTTTGTCGCCAAATATTTCAAGCCGCTGGTCGTATCCGTATACAGCTTGGCGGCTATTATCGATGACACCAAGAGCCCCGTTAGCAAACTTCAAAGTAACGATGGCTGTATCAATATCACCTGCTTCACCTATCGCTGGGTCAACGAGTACAGCGCCATTTGCAAAAACTTCTACTACTTCGCTATCCATTATGTAACGAGCCATGTCAAAGTCGTGAATAGCCATATCCATGAACAACCCGCCGGATGATTGAACATATTCAATACTTGGCGGCTCTGGATCACGAGAGGTGATACGTAAAATATGAGGCTTTCCAATCGTTCCATCTTGGACAAGTTCTCGTATTTTTCGGAAGTTTGGATCAAAGCGGCGATTAAATCCTACTTGTAGCTTCACCCCGGCTTTTTCCACAACCTTGAGTGCTTCTTCCGTCTCTTCTACCGAGAAACTGACCGGCTTTTCGCAAAAGATATGTTTTCCTGCTAAAGCTGCTTCTTTTATGATCGTTGCGTGTGTATTGGTTGGAGAACAAATAAATACCGCTTTAATTTCTGGATCCTTTAATAAATCGTGGTAATCAGTGGTCAATACTTCAATTTGTTTCTCCTTTGCCCACTCTTCCAAGTGCCTAATTTCCACATCCGATACACTTTTTACTCGGATTTGCGGAATGACTCTTAAATGATCGACATGTAATTTGCCAATTCTTCCTGCTCCGATGATTCCAACAGTCAATGTCATTGACTAAATCCTCCCTATCAAAATCGCAGTAAATTAGTTAAGCGCTTTCCTTACTGTTAATTATAACCATTATTTATTTATTTTCAAGTTAATTTTGAATTTTTTAAAATATATTTATTCCTTTAAATTGTATTGTTCGGTAAGCGCTTAACTTAATGTTTAAATAGGAAGCCGCCCTATTGATTCAGGCAGCTTTATTGATGAATTACCTTGTTAAATCTTTTACGGATTCCCGTTCTACCAGTGTTGGCGTAAGCATAATCCGGCGTCCTGGCATACTAGGTTCCTCAATCGCCTCCAGTAGTTGCTGAATCGCATAGCGGGCCAAATCTGAAATCGGCTGTGCAATCGTCGTTAAGCCTGGGTCGGAAAGTTCAGCATAGATCGTATTGTCAAAACCAATGACAGATATATGTTTCGGGACCAATACCTTCGCCTTCCGCGCTTCATTGATAAAAACGGCTGCGATCAAATCAGTAGATGCAAAGACAGCAGTGGGCCTTTCTTTCATTTGCAAAATTTTTTGTGCGGCCAATTTCGCGTCTTCTATCTTAGATTTGGCATTAATGATCGCATTGCTATCTAGTTCAATTTTTTGATCAGCAAGTGCTTGTTTAAAGCCCTCCAGCCGAAGACGGCCACTTGGTCTTTCCATTTCAGTTATCATCGCCATTTTGCGGTGTCCTTTTTCTAACAAGTAACAACCAGCAAGATATCCACCCCTTAAATCGTCCGTCGTCACAACGTGCGCGGATAAAGAAAGATGGTCTATGGAAAACAGGATAAACGGAATATTTCTCGAGCGGAGTTTTTGAAGGGCTTTCAATTCTTTGAGTTCCGTTGCGATAATAATCCCGTCCACCTGTTTTTTTAAAAGAAGCTCAAGGTACTCCTGCTCCCTTTCCAATTGATAATCTGTACTGCACAAAATAATGGAATAGCCTGTTTCCCTTGCATTATTTTCTAACGCCCGAGCCACTTCGGCAAAAAACGGGTTGGCGATATCAGGCACAAGCACCCCAATCGTATAGGTTTTCTTGCCGGTTAAAGCAGCAGCTAGGCTACTAGGCTGGTATTCCAGCTCCTCCATTATTTTCATTACTTTTTTTCTTGTTTTTTCACTAATGTGACCTGTATTATTCACTACTTTGGACACAGTAGCGATGGAGACGCCCGCCTTTTCGGCAACATCATAAATAGTAGGTTTCATGTGCTCTAACTCCTCAATAGGTCGTTTCCTCCTATTTTATCATGAAGGAAATCAGCGGGATGAATGGATTGATTCATTATTTTGAAATACTTTCCAGAAACTCTAATTTTTCTTCAGCGTTTTCTTTCGTAATAATGTCAACACCGCTGTTAATTCGTTTTTCAACTTTCTTTCCTTTTATAGCCTCCAACGCATTTTTTACCCCTTCATATCCCATATCATAAGGACTTTGAGCAATGGTACCAGCAAGTTTCCCAGCCAAAATCGATTCTACTGCTTCTTTAGTTCCATCTGTACCAATTACTTTTACATCAAGACCTTTAGCTTCCACCGCCCGTAACACTCCAAGGGCCATATCATCATTAGCGGAAAACACCCCTTTAATATCACTATGTTTCTGAAGGATGTTTTCCATGACGGAAATCGCTTTTGTTTTGTCACTATCAGCAGGTTGTTCTGCGACAATTTCCATTCCGGCTTCTTTAAGGGCTTCCTTCGCTCCTTTAATTCGTTCATCGGTTGCTGTATTTCCAAGCGCTCCAGAAATCAACGCAACCTTATCCCCCTTTTGAAGCATAGATGCAAGTAATTTTCCGCCTTCTTGACCTGCTTCATAGTTTTCCGTTCCAATAAAGGTTATTTTATTTTTCACATCTGCATCCGTATCAATCAAAAGAACGGGAACATTTGCTGCTTCTAAGGCAGGAACGACGGTATCCGGTTGGGATGGAGATACAACTAGTGCACCAGGTGATTGGCTTAATTGGTCTTCGATCATATTAATTTGTTGCATTACTTCAGATTCAGCATTGGGCCCCACGACATTGACGTCCACTCCAAGTTCTTTCCCAGCTGCTTTTGCCCCTGCTTCAACATACTTCCAATAAGGACTTGACAACGTTTTTAAAACAACGGAAACACTTTCCTTCCCACCACCACCGGATGCTTCTTTATCACCGCTACATCCTGCGATGAGTGCCATACAGGAGACAGCAACTGCTGCACCAAATACTTTCAACTTCTTTTTCATTTGAATACCCCCATTAATTCCTTTATTAAATACCCTGAGTACCTTTTTAGGTACCCAAGGCTCTATAACCGTAGTGTTAAGATTTTTTACTTTTGCGTTGGCGAAGAACGTCAACATAGACAGCTGCGATAATGACAGCACCAATGACCGTCATTTGGAAATCGGCTGAAACATTTAATAGATTTAAACCATTTCGAAGAACAGCAATAATCAAAGCCCCAATTAATGTTCCCCAGACCGTACCGACACCACCAAGAAAACTTGCGCCACCAATGATAACCGCTGCAATCGCATCAAGCTCATAAGAAAGCCCAGCAAGTGGGAATGCCGAGTTAACGCGCCCTACCATGACAAGGCCAGCAAGACCTGCCATTAAACCGCTGATGGTATAAACAATAATTAATACTCGGTCTACATTAATACCAGAGAGGCGAGCTGCTTCTGGATTTCCCCCGATTGCGTAAATATAACGCCCTGTTTGTGTTCTTGTTAAGAAAATATGGAAAATCACATACACCACAATAACTAGAAGGAAACTTACCGGAATTGGGCCGACAAATTCCCGTCCCAAAAATTGAATCATATAAGGAAATCCGGCAATCGGTGCAGCGGCTGTAACAATAAGCGCAATCCCGCGGGCGATATTCATCGTACCAAGAGTGGAGATGAACGGGTGCGGCAAACGTAACTTCGTTAATAAAATTCCGTTCAACCATCCAAATCCGGCTCCCATCAAAAGACAAACCAAGATCCCAACAATAGGACTCATTCCCAAATTGACCGATACAATTCCCATGAACATAACAGATATAGCTAGGACGGAACCAACAGACAAGTCAATCCCTGCTGTTAAAATAGGAAGAAGCATTCCGATAGCTAACAAAGCATTAATGGTAGACTGACGAGCAATGTTCATGATGTTATTAACGGTTAGAAATTTATCAGATAAAAGAGTTAGCACTGATGATAAAAGGACTAGACCAATGAGTGGCCCAAATTTGCTTAATAATTTTTTCAATGGACGATTTTTTTTTGTAACCTCATTTTCCGTTTGGATGACAACTTGACTCATATTCTCACACTCCTGTAGCCGCTTTCATTATTCGCTCTTGCGTCGCTTCTTGAATTGGTAAATCAGCGGTGATTTTTCCTTCACTCATAACGAGAACTCGGTCACACATACCGAGGATTTCTGGAAGCTCAGACGAAATCATGATGACAATAGCACCGTTTTCAACCAGCTGATTCATTAAACGATAAACTTCTACTTTGGCTCCGACATCAATGCCTCTGGTCGGTTCATCAAAAATAAATACTTTTGCGTGTGTGCAAAGCCATTTTGCGATGACAACCTTTTGCTGATTTCCTCCACTCAAGTTGCGGGCATTCAGATCAATGTTATCTGGCCGTACCTTTAACTCTTTAATAAACCGCTGCGTTTCCTCCCGAATTCCTTTTAAATCAATTAATCTAGATTTTTTCCTGAACTTCTTCATATTGGCCATAACAATATTAAAATCTAGCTTTTGGTCAAGTAAGAGGCCCTCTCCTTTTCGATCCTCTGTGATAAAAGCAATTCCTGCATCAATGGCATCCCGTGGTGACTTAATCTTTACTTCTTTTCCATCAATAAAGATTTTTCCATTTCGGCTTGGATCGGCACCAAAAATGGCTCTCGCAAGCTCCGTGCGACCGGCACCAACTAGTCCCGCGATCCCTACGATTTCACCATATCGGACACTAAAACTTACCGGACCAGGAGCACCGGCAACTTCTATGTTTTCCACCCGAAAACCTTCTTTACCAAGAGGAAAAGTTTGTTTCGGAAATTTTTCATCTAATGTCCGACCCACCATCAATTCAATCCAGTAGTCAGGATCCGTCGTTTTTACTGGTAAAGTCTCAATTTTGAAACCATCCCGAAGAATCGTAATTCTATCTCCTAATCTTTTAATTTCTTCCAGCCTGTGAGAGATGAATACAATCGCTATTCCTTTTGCCTTCAACTGCTCAACACAGTTATACAGTTGCTCTACTTCTTTCGCACTTAAACTGGAGGTCGGCTCATCCATAATAATTAACTTTGCTTCTAAGGCAAGCGCTTTCGCAATTTCGACGAGCTGTTGCTGTCCAATTCCAAGATCCCCTAGTTTTTGATCAGCCAAATCCGGGCTTTGTCCAAGCATTTGTAAACAACGCTTTGCTTCTTCTAGCATGGCTTTTCGGTCAAGCAGTGACATCTTCCCGTTTTTCTTTAATTCCCTACCTAGAAAAATATTTTCATAAACTTTGAGGTGGGGAATGACATTTAATTCCTGATAGATCGTAGCAATTCCTAGTTTTATCGCATCAATGGGGGTATGTAATTGAGCTAGTTGACCTTCCCAATAAATTTCTCCCGCATCTTTTTGGTAAGCGCCGGTCAAAATCTTGATTAGTGTCGATTTTCCCGCCCCGTTTTCACCGAGTAAAACATGAACTTCTCCTGCTCTAACATCTAAATCAATCCCTTTTAAAACATGGTTTTGATTAAAACTTTTTTTAATTCCTTTCATTTCTAGGAGGTTTCCTGCATGCGCAACCATTAACAAACCCCTTTCTCGTCATCTTTGACCTTTGAGAATATTCAATTTCCAGGAAAGCGTTTTCCTAATCTTATTCTGATTATAACTAGTCAAATAACATTTTTCAATTAGTTTTTTAAATTTTTGAACTAATTTAAATTATTAATCTAGTAAAAATAGCATAAGCCTCTTTTATTAAGGACTTCGAATTAAAATGGAGTGCAATCGAGTAAGAGGAATCATCGTCACAGAGGCTAGAGTTCAATCAAATTAAGAGGAGAACTTTAAAATGAAGGTATCAAAAAAGAAAATTCTCCAAGATCAAAAAGGGACATCCAGATATGACTTTCTGGATGCCCCTTTTTAACTAATAGGCGGTTTTATTTTACTCCAACAGCTCCAACATTCATTTTTCTCCCTGTCAAATAGGATTCACGTGCCGCTAAAGCGATTTCAAGCGCTTTCACTCCATCCTCTACTGTAACGCGAGGAGTCCCCTTCTCTGCTACAATGCGGAAGAAGTCCATAAGCTCTAAATGGTATGCATCAATAAAACGGGTTGGGAAATCCGGGACAATATCATGGGAAACCTTATTCTTCGTCAATATTTGAATCGAATGATGCTGCAGATTTCCAATAAAAATGGAACCCTCTGTTCCAATCACTTCTGCGCGGATATCGTAACCATAATAGGCATTGCGACTCGCCTCTGCATCTCCTGCTGCCCCTGATGCAAATTCCAAGTATGTTAATGATTGGTCCACGTCCTGATACTTTTTCATAAATGGATATTTTAAAATGCTGCCATGGGCTGAAACAGTTGTCACTTCTGAATCCATTAAATAACGCGCGATATCATAATCATGAATGGAAACATCAACAAATATGCCACCACTATGTTCAATAAAGACTTCTTGCGGTGCATGTGGGTCGCGGGAAATGCCACGATAATAGATAGGTTCACCGATATCTCCGGCTTCAATCCGCTTTTTCGCCTCATCATAAGCTGGATCGAATCGTCTCATAAACCCAACCTGACAAATGGTATTTGAATTCTCAACCAGCACTTTAATTTGAAGCGCTTCCTTTAAATCGATGGTTAACGGCTTTTCAATAAAGATCGCTTTTTGAGAAGACACTGCCTTTTTTAATAATTCAAAATGTGAGCTTGTCGGAGTGGCAATGATCACCGCTTGAATGGTTTCATCTCGAAAAATTTCATCCGGATTAGAAGTATAATACGGCACTTCTAATTCCTCTGCCACTTTGCGGGCTATTTCCACATTCATATCACACACGGCTGCAAGCTCTGCATGTTGAATTCTTGATGCCACGTTAACGGCATGCCAATATCCCAGTCTTCCTAATCCCAAAACAGCAGAACGAATTTTCTTTGTCATGTTTCCCTCTCCTTTAGTTTACATCTAATAACACGGAATGGTTTTGCAGTGATTGATAGCTTTTCTCCAAATAACGAGCCATTTCTAGAGAATGATTGGCATTGTAGATTGGATCTTTTTTATTCAAAATACATTCATGAAAATGTTCTACCTGGTTTAAATATTGATCATCTTTCCATCTTTCAAATAAGATGATATTGCCGTTGTCGTCTTTTACCGTAATCTTACCGAAACCATCATCAGAAACATCTGGACGGAAAGAGGAATCAACAATGATTGTTCCGTTAGACCCAATAATCTCGTAACGGTTAATAAACGGAAGCTCCATGGAAGCCGTGATTTCTGCTGTTCGTAATTGGTCATCGATTAACACACAAGTGGAGGTGGTATCGACACCAAATTCCGGGTGTACTTTACCAATCATAGATAGTTTCATAGGTTTAAATCCGACCAATTGCGTGATCGCATGAAAGCCATAACAGCCGACATCACGCATTGCTCCACCGCCGAGTTCGCGATTTAGGCGAATATCCGCGTTATTCTCAAGTTTCCAGGAAAAATGGGCTTTCGCATGTTGATACTGCCCAATAAGGTTGGATTGAAGAAGCTCTTTTACACGTGTATGCTGACGGTGAAATTGATACATAAACGCTTCCATGAAAACAACTCCATTGTCCTCCGCCGCTTTTTTGATCGATAGCATTTCATTTTCTGTCAAGGCAGCCGGTTTCTCAAGCAGAACGTGTTTTCCATGGTTCATCGCTTTAACGGCCCATTCGGCATGTAGAGAATTAGGCAACGGTATGTAAACAGCATCAATATCTGGATCATTTAAGAGTTCTTGATAATTTTCATAAATCGTCGGCACTTGAAAACGCTCTGCCTTCCCTTTGCTTTTTGAAGCAACCGCCGATACAACCGCTCTCCCTGAACGTCTTAGTGCAGGTACTAACTGGTCAAAAGCAATATTGGCTGCACTCATAATCCCCCAACGTATTTCAGTCATTGTACTCCTCCATCTTATTTTTTGGTATGGGTTTTTTCGCTGAAGTCATGAAACCAAACACAAAAGGAACATATTTATCAAAAAATCTTAGTGTTTGAATTAGTTAGATTAGTTAAGCGCTTTCCTTTTCTCTCATTTTAACCAACTTCTATTTGCATTTCAATCATATTTCTTAATTATTAGAATTTTTATTCTTATTTTAGAGATAAACATAAGCCCTATTACGTCATTTATAATAATTCCCGTTATAATGCCATCTGCCGTCCTCAATATCCGGCAATAGTCCCCTTACATATTCCTTTAATTCTTTAGGTAATTGATCTTTTTCAAGTTCATCCAAGGTGAATTTGATAATTTGTCCTTCCTTAAAATCCATGACTTGAACTTGAATTTGCCGCCTACCCTTTAGATCCGTTATTTTTCTAGTCAGCATAATGTGGTAAGCCATACGATCACCTCTTATTTATTTTACCAAACATACGTTTGATTATTAAAGGAGAATGCTATGCTATTTAAAGGGTGTTAGTAAAAAACAGTTTCCGCATCTTTTTGGAGGCAAGGCCCAAAAAATTGGCAATTGGATTATTTACAATCGATAAAAGTTTGACTTTTCTAATAACTTGTTTAAAAGCTTGGATCGCGATATCCAAAGTTCTCTCTTGTTCATCTTTGTTATGGTTTCGATGAGCTTCACTTTCGGTCATTTTCCAAACATCTTCAATGGTTTTACGTTCTAAAGGCTGTGACACACGATCACTGACATATGTAGGATGTAATTCCCTCGTTTTCTTTTTCGGATTTGGAATACAAATGAATTGGTTTTTATCATGGTCAGTAGAATCCCATTCATCTTTAACGTATTGATTATTTTTTTCAGAAAGAGGAATCGTTTCTATTCGATACAATGGTTTCTCTTTGGTTGATTCATCGATGGGATAACGATTAAAAATATAAAGATTGCTTGATTGGGATCCATTTTCGCGTTCGGTTTCAAGAACCGTAAGGACGCCAAGTTTGATTGCTTTTTGCGTCATTCGTTTAAATGTAGAGCGGGAAATGCCATTTTCATTGTATTCTTCATGGATCGTCTTTAAGATTGTTTCAATTTTTGTATTCGCCACACCTGGGACCTTGGCTGCAAAACGGGCCAAACATTTTAACCCAACCCATTCTCCTTTGGTGAAATCTCTTTTGTGATTCACAAGCCACTTCTCAAAATGGGCATTAAATTCCTTCAGACTTTCAAACTGAGAAAAAGCTTTAAGCTGCTCCATATTGCCAGATTTCAAATTCATCCCATTGCACCATCCTTTCAACCTCTATATAGGGAAAAAGAAGGCTCAAGGTCAGGGGAAGTTGTGACAAATTTTTGAACAAAATTCGTTCATCATCTAGCTCGAATCGTAGCACGATACGTGGGCAAAAATAAAATAAAAAAGAAAAATAAAAAGAAAAACAACAACAAAAGAAATACATCCAAATGTAATCGTCATTCCTATCTAGTGAATCATCATCCTAAGAGCAATCGAGTAGGAGGGAGCGATTAACTCCCGTCCTCTCACACCACCGTACGTACGGTTCCGTATACGGCGGTTCAATTAAGATAATTGACGCAAGTTTTTTTATAACTTCCGTGAATAGCTGTTCTCTTTATGCCAGTGGTCACTCCACCCTCCAAGAGGTCTCCCACGGGATTCACCGCTTCCTCCCTCAAGTGAGGTACTACGTTTTCTGTGTTCATCATGACTCACTGAATGCCAAGGGCTATTCTCTCTTAATTGTTCGGTCCTTCTTAGTAGTTCTA